>CBDBFE010000002.1:0-142146 GCA_965204705.1 Caldilineaceae bacterium
TTTTGCGCTCGGCTTCGTCGTAGGCCTGGGGCTGACAGAATGAAGTTGGCGCCCGATGCCTTCCGTCGGCGCTTGACGGGTTGGCGTGCCCTGCGCCGGCTCGTCTCTGTCTGTTCGTCCTGGTTGATCACGAAGTCAACATCGCGCCGCGGCGCCTTGAGCCTGTGCTTTCTGGCATGCTCCTGGCCACATTCTGGATCTCCTTTGGCATGGCCGTGCTTGGGTCCGGCAATGGATTTCGTTCTTCGGGTCGCGCCTGCAGCCCTGGGTTTTAGGATCGCGCGCTCCCCTTCAAACAGCGCCTTCATGGGATCGGTACCCCGCGAGCGGCTGGGTATTGCGAGCGGCACAAACACGATTTAAACCGGAATTCTTACTTCACCACTCTACTGAAAGGAATGGAAAGATGACAGACTGGGCAGTTTCCCGACGCGTTTTTCTCAAGACGGCAGGAGTCGCGATGTTAGGGGTGGGATTGGCGGCCTGCCAGCCAATAGCCCCGGTCAGCGACGGTGAAGCCGCGCTGGGCAAGGTGACCGCCGCCCAGGTGACGGATGCCGAAAGCCTCAAGGCATTCGTCCTCGGAGCGAAGGCGGGTATCGAGGCC
The DNA here is from genome assembly GCA_965204705.1 of Caldilineaceae bacterium. Classification (GTDB taxonomy): domain Bacteria; phylum Chloroflexota; class Anaerolineae; order Caldilineales; family Caldilineaceae; genus Bin5. Next base: position 608 of record CBDBFE010000002.1, read on the forward strand.
ATCACAGACATGAACGAAGTAGCGAAGCTCAGGGAGGTGCTCAGAACGGAGGGCGACTGGAAGTCCGGCTCGACCTTCCTCATCATCTTCCTCATGAACGGAGACGTGTTCATGCACGGGAACGACCCCGACGCCGAAAGCAAAAATCTGCTCGGCGTCGAGGACGAACGCGGGACCAGGGTGGTCGAGGAACTCTTCGCGGCCGCGGCCCGGGGCGGCGGCTTCGTCGAATACCACGACGAGGGGCCGAAGACGGCCTACGCCGTCGAATACACCTCCGGGCTTACCGGAAGGCCATTCATTCTGGTCGGCGGCTTCTCGCAGGACGTCTCCCATGTCCCAATCACGATCGCGGATCTGCCCAGGCCCCCCGTCACCGCGTCGGAGGTGGTGGACCGCGAGACGCTCATCGCCTTCGTCGAAGCCGCGGCCGAGACTTTCCGCAACGCCGTCATGTCCGAAGGCTATAGCGAACTCGCCGGCGTCAGAAACGCCTTCCGCGTGGAGGGAGGGGACTGGAAGTCAGGCTCCATCTATCTGTATGTCGTGAGTGGCGGGGGCGTCACCCTGTTCCACGGCTTCGAGAAGTTTCGCGAAGGCAAACCCACGGACATGACGAGGACCGACTCCCAAGGGGTGAGATTCGCCGAGGAGCTGATCGGAGGCGCCCGGCGCGAGGGGCGGAAGTTTCTGCGCTATCACTACGACAACCCGGCCATCGAAGGAGACGAGGAGACCGGATCCCCGAAGCTCGGTTACGCCGTGAGCTTCCAGTTGCCCAACTCGGAACAGAAGATGGTCATCGGCTCCGGCATCTATATCGATACAGAGGACGAGTGACCCTCGGTGCATGAGGCCCTCTTGCCTGCCGACTCTGTCCCCGTGCTTGTCGGACTAACATAACGGGTGGCACAAACATCGGGGGCAGGTCAAAAGGGAAGAATACGTCCATCGAAATCCGCGCTGAGCATCCCCTCCACAGCCTCCAGAGCATCCGCGAACCGATCGGGGTCCATCATCATATTTGGTCATTCTCCTTGTGCGCACAGTTCAGGTTCCGTTGATATTTTGGGAAGGCCGGTCAACAGGAGAGGAGGGTCTGCGGGTCTGTTCGGGATGTTTTTCGCTTGAATTTTGCGGGAAATACGACCGGTCGGTCCGCGAAGAACATCTTTTTTGATCCGCTGAGTGATGCGGAGAACGGCAAAGGCGTTTTGGGTTCGGTGTGCGCAACTAGGCGGCCCTGCGCGTATTCGCCGCAGCCGGCATAGTAATTCGGATTACTTCGCGTAGTCAATTAAAGAACCCCGATAAACCCTTCTTCATCCAAACAAAAAGCCCACAGAAGGCCCGCAGAGCGCCTGAAATCGCATGGGGGTAGCTGGGATACCTCGCAATTTATGGCGATTTGGCATCTTTGCGTCCTTCTTTTGGTGGTGTATACTGACCAATCTAAATGCTCGATAAGGTCTCTTATCGCTTATTTTGATTGATCCCGTTTCGAAGTCTTCGTTTTCCCCTGTTTCGGAGAATGCCATGCAAGTGTATGCCGACGGGTCTGCACGCGCGCTGGTCGCGCTGCAGAACGGGTCGGCCGCCGCGATCGTTCCCGTCGACGGCGATGCCGCGACACAGGACCGCGTGCAGGCCGCGTTCGAGGCGATGGCGCCCAACACGCGCCGCGCCTACGGCAGCGCGCTCAGAACCTGGGGACGCTGGGCGGCGGCGCGGCAGGTCTCCGGACTGTGCCCGCCGCCGCCGGAGCTGCGCAGATATCTGCTGGAACGGGCCGCTAGCGGCGCCGGCGTTTCGTCGCTGACCGTGTTCGTGTCCGCGCTGCGCAAGCTGCAGGCGCTGTCCGAGGTGGCGCAGACCGCGCGCGACCAGCTGGTGGCCGATACCCTGAGCGGGCTGGCGCGCCAGGCGGCCGCGCCGCGGCAGGTGAACGCGCTGACCATGGCCGCGCTGGTCAACATCTACGAGACCGCCTGTTTTCCCCGCGTCGGCCGCGGCGGCGTTCTCGAGGGCGCGGAGACCGCGCTGCGCCGGGGGCTGGTCGACATTGCGCTCTGCTGGGTGATGTCGGACGCCGGCCTGCGCCGCTCGGAAGCGGCCGCGCTGGTCTGGGACGACATTACGCGCTGGGACAACGGCTCCGGCCGTCTCACGGTGCGGCGCTCGAAAACCGATGCGACCCCGCGCACGGTCTATCTGACACCGATTGCGATGGCGCATCTCGATGCGGTCCGGCTTGAGGATGCGGTCGGCTCTGATTCGGTCTTCGGTCTGTCTGAATCGTCGATCTCGCGCCGCGTCAAGGCCGCGGCGAAGACCGCAGGCCTGGGGACCGGCTATTCCGGGCACAGCGGGCGGGTGGGGATGGCGCGGCGCATGGCGCGGGCCGGCGCGCCCACGCATGAGATTATGGCGCAGGGCCGCTGGAAGAGCGCCGGCATGGTCGCCGACTACACCCGCGCCGAAAACGCCGAACGCGCCGCACAGTGGCTGGGGTAGACCGGCGCGCTTGCAATTTGGCCGCTTTCAAACCTGAACCCGCCAAGCAGGCGTAACGAGCCGGGATTCCGACTACTCGCCGGAGTTTTTGGTTGGCGATGTGGGTTGTGTTGAGAGGAGATTTATAGCTTGATTTGACTACACGAAAAAAATAATTCAATGTCAACTTCGATATGCGAGCTATCGACACCTTTAATCTCGCACCTCAGCAGCATCCGCATACAGACACAGTTTCTCCAGAGAAAAACAGGACAGGATAGGCGGGCATGGTCCGGCACAGCTGGCGCGGCGCGTTTTTGTCGTGCCAAGCGGATACCGGCGCGAAGCGCCACATGCCCAGCCTGCACGCTGCCCAGCCGCAACTGCAGTCACACAGTCTGGCGGCACATTCGGAGGCGTTGTGCTCTGCTGCGGGTGTGCGAAGGTCGGGACTTTGATGCGATCTCGAATGGTTGTCTAAGACTCAGGATCGGTCTTCCACCCGTTGCCGCTTTCAGGACCGTCCTGCGGCTGTTTGATTGTCTGCAAGAGTTCGGGGTCAAGCAAGGCGATCAGTCCCAGCGTGCCCAGATTGGAAAAGAGAAGGGGCGCCAAAGGGGGTGCGCCGCGCAAGAATCGTTCGAGTACGACGACATGTTCGAAGACCAGATCGGACCGAACATGCAGGAAGGATCCCAGCACACCCGTTGCGATGAGGAAAAGCATGGCAGCTATATAGGTAAATGAGTCGATACGCGACGGTCTGTCGCTTGCAGCAAACGCCACAGGCACGACCGTGCCGAAAACGCCGATGGCTGCGGCATACCAGAGCCACGCGCCTTCAAAGCCGGTGCGAGCGTGGTCGAGGACGCTGCTGACAAGGGCGGAGAGCGTACCCATGCCGACCGTGAAGATATAGGCCCGGGTCTTGCTGTAGGGAAGGTGGATGGCGTGCTCCTTGTAGATCACAAGGCGGCCGCTTGCGGGCGGAGATTCATCCCAGGCGGCGCTTATGCCCAACAGGCCGGCCAGGGAATAGGCCAGAGGACCTAAGACGGGCGGCGCCCATACGAGCAGATTCAAAGTCAGCCGCTCGCCGGCCGGGGCGGTTGGCAATACGGCGCGCGCCAGGTGAAAGTAGACGCCGAGAAAGCCGATCAAGGCGCTGCCGACCAGAGTCGCGGTAGCGATGACAGAGGCCGCGGTCCTGTGACGTGTGGCCAGCAGGCCTGCCAGAATCAGAAGGAGGCCGCTGCTGAGGCCGTAATAGATTGGGAGCCATTCGCCGGGAACGATTGTGCCGTTGGCGCCGTGGGCCAGATAGACCTCAAGTCCCAGGAAAAGCTCGTTGAGAGCGACCATCGCGAGCATCAACTGATCGCGAGTCTGCGGCATCCTGCGGGGGGAGAAAAATGTCCGGAGCAGCTGGTTCGCGCGGGCGCCGGAGCGGCGCGTGGCGTCCTCTTCGAGGGATGTATTGGAGGAAGAGGGAACCCTGTTGCGGCCCAGCGACTCTACGGGCATTTTCGATGCGTTATTCCGAGAGAGCGGAATCAAGACCGGCCTGATCGAGCTTTTCCTGCACCTCGACGCGCAGCGTAGCCATGTCACGCAGGATCTCGTAGGCGCCGTGCCACTGCACATAGTCGGGGCCCTGCATCCACACGCCGAATTTGGCGGTGCGGCCCCAGTGGTGCCACAGGTCGAAGTGCGTAAAGTCGATCGGCTCGTCAAAGGGCGCCGCGGTCAGTAGGTCGTGCTCTTTCAGGGGGGCGATCAGCTCATTGCTTTCGTTGACCCAGGCGTTGACCTGCTCGGTGGCGGCGTCGGCGGCAGCGTAGAACTCGGTGATGAAGTTCTGGTTGTGACATTCGCGGCAGACGCCCTGCATACGCACTCTGTTGTCCTGCCAGGCAGGACGGCGGCTGCTGATCGGGGCGAAGAGGAACCAGGTCAGCCGGTCGCCGATGTCGTGGGTCGTGCCGGCGCTGCCGAACCCGCTCATGTGACAGGTGGCGCAGGTCGGCGCGGGGAAGTCGGCCGCGGTCAGGGTACCCGGTTCGGCGTCCCAGTGCCATCCGTCGCCCCCGGTAGCGTAGGCGATGCCGTGGGGCGACTCCTGGTAGATCTCCCATTGGGGGTGGTCGGGGCCGATGTGGCAGTAGTTGCAGGTTTCGGGTTTGCGCGCCTGTTCCAGGCTGAACTCATGGCGCAGGTGGCAGCTTGTGCACTGGCCGACGGAGCCGTCGGCGGCCGGTTTGCCGATGTCGTGACAGCCCTCACAGGCGAAGCGGGTGATGGCTTCGCCTTCAAGTTGGTGAAGGGCGTTGCGGGCGCGGGTGGCTTCGGGATCGTTTCCGCTTTCGGGAATCGAGGCGTAGATCTGCTTTTGGACTGCGGTGAGAACATCCTCGCCGGCATAGGCTACGTAGGCAGGGAGGCCGTGACGGCTCTGGTTGAACTGTGCGACCTCCTGGACGTGGCAGTTCTGGCAGATGGCGGTGGTTGGCTGGTTCAGCACAAACAGACCTTCGTGCGGCACGGATCCGGGATAACCTTCGTTGACGACATGGCAGTCCTGGCAGGAGACACCGGCTGCGGCCATTGTACTGCGGCCATACTGTTCAACGATGCCGGGCGTCTGTTGAAGGTGACAGGTTACGCAGTCGTCGTCACTGTTTGCCAGGACGTTTACGGCGTCCGGCTCATCGACGGCGGCGGGTGCAGCGAAGCGGCCGATCGTCATGGTCACGAGCGCGAGGGCGAGCACGACGGTGACTGCGCTCAGGCCGATGATCAGAACGCGTGCTGCGCGCATGGATGGAGGTTCAGGCGATTCGATCACTTTCTATGTTGTTTTCGAGGTGTGCTCGTCAGATTTTTCGAAGCACAAACTCATTCAGCATGTAAATCGGTCTGCAATTGTATATTAGCAAAAACCTTGGCACGTTTGAAACACATTCAATTTTTTCTCATTCCGGAGGTGAGCGCATGGAGCCATTTCCCATCTTTGGCGTCGATGTCGACGTTGGGATCAACGTTGGCTCCGGCGTAGTTATTGACAGTACCTCAACCGTCGTCGGCGGCGGTACCTCCACGACCCCAACCCCACCGGCATTCACAGCCTTCTCGAATGGCGCATACAACCAGCCATGCGCCTCCTCACCCTCGTTGTCCACAAAGACGATCTTCCACCAGTCACCGGCCGGATTCCGCCCTACTATCCTATACTCGCTCCCCATAGGGGCATTCCCAACAATGTCGTAAACAGCTCCAGGACCCGAACTGATGGCTATGCCATAGTTCTTCACCACCACTTTCGGCACCAACTCACCAGAACCATTACGATCAGCCAAAGTCGCCGTCGCCGCAGCCTCCGGCGTAACCGATACCGTCACCACCACCGGCGTCACACTCAACTCCTTCTGACGTGACCCCATCACGTTGCCCACAACGCCCCCCACGACAGCGCCCAACAAAATCCAGCCCGCGATCCCCAGGATTTTTTTCACTTTGCACACATCCCCTACCTCAATTTAACCAGGACTGGTTGACGTTTACTTGAACCGGGATATCCATGGCAAAACCTGTTCTATCCGCGAAAAGGCGCGAAGGGGCGCGAAGAACATCTTTCCTGTTCGCGGACGGTCAGGGAAGTCACTTTTTCTGTCGGTCTCTTCTGGGATCTACATTAGAAGCTTTCATATATGCGCAGGTAGTGGGCGAAGCAGATGAGAATGCCTTGAAGGTAGCGGCGCGTCCTGTAGTAGGGGACATTGTAGATGAAAAGGGCATCGTCCGGCTCGGCGCGGCTGAGCCAGTATTTGGCCTTGCGGGGACCAGCGTTATAACCGGCGAGGGCGGCTATGTCGTTGCCGCCGGCATAGTCGCGCGCCCAGCGCAGGTAGTATGCGCCGAAACGGATGCTGACGATGGGAAGGTCGAGCAGCTCGGTGGAATAGTTAGGGTAGTTGAGATTGTGGGCGATCTCCCAGCCTGTGCCCGGAAGGATCTGCGTGAGACCCCGGGCGCCGGCATAGGAACGCGCGGCAGGCTCGAAGTGGCTCTCCTGAAAGATGAGGCCGTACAGAAGCTGAGGGGCGATCTCGAACTCTGCGGCCTGCTTCTCGACGAGGCGGGCGTAGTGCCTGGGATAGGCGAAACGCTGGATAAAGAGCGGCGCTTCGGCGATGCGCTCAGCCGGGCTGAGTTGGATGAGACGATGGGCAGCCGTAATGGAGAGCTTGTTGGCGCCCAACTTATGGAAACGCAGCAGGAGGGGGTAGAGCGCGGCCGGATCATTGTGATATCGCCAGTAGATCTGTTCCAACAGCTGCAATGCCTCGGCGCGGCGACCCAGCGCCAGCAGCAGCTCGCCCTTGACGAGGTCCGGGTCGTCGATCACGGTTTGGGGCAGATCCCATGGCTCGACGCCGTCTGCGGCAGTTGCCGCTCCGGTGTTTTGGGCGCGGGCGAAACCCTGCGGGCCGCGCAGCCAGTCTTCGGCGAATGCGCGGCTGCCATCGTCGCCGGGCAACGCGGGCACGGTCATTTTCATACGGGCCATGCGGGGGACAAGATTCTGTCCGGGATGCGCGGCGTCAAGGTCCAGGCCGGCCAGAAGGCCGTAATATGTTTCGGGCGCGCGGGCGGCGAGCGCATGCCAGAGGGCGCGCGCCTCCCTGACTTCGCCCTGGGCATGGCGGGCGCGGCCGAGCCAATAGGTGGCAAAGTCCGGCTGCGTACCGGGATACTCGGAGAGCAGCCGCTCGAAAAGGTTGGCGGCGTACTCGTAACGGCCGCGTTCGAAGGCGCCGATTCCGGCGACGGCCAGCCCGTCGGCGGCGCGCGGGCTGCCGGGGAAGGCGTTTGCCAGCCTGAGCAGATCGGCCACAGCTTCGTCAAAAGGATCGACCGCGCCGCGGGCATCCTGTATGGCGCCGGCGTCGAGGGCAGACAGCGCGCTCAGCCACAGCGCTTCCGGCGCCAGGGGGTCGTCGGGATGAGCTCGGGCGAATGTGCGGTAGATGCGCCGTCCCTCCGCAGGTGCGCCGCCTTCAGACGCAGTGCGCGCCCGCGCCAACCAGGCCTCGCCAAAGCAGACACAGTCGGGAAAGTCGGCCAGCACGCGGTCGACGGCGAGGCGGGCCTCTGCCCACCGTTCCAGCCCCATCCGGGCGCGGGCGATTCCCAGCCAGGCTTCGCCGGCGCGGGCGTCATGCGGCGATTCTTCGAGAAAACGTTCAAAGGCGGAGATGGCAGGCGCGTAGGCTTCGGCGAACAGATAGATCTCCCCGCGCAGGAGCGGATCGACGGGCATGTCCCTGTTCTCCAGTTGAATGAGAGACAGGTAGGCGGCATCGCTGGCCGGGTCTTCGGCCAGCGCCATGCTCCAGCGAGGGTAGCGGCTTCTTCATCGCCGGCCGCAGCATAGGCCATGCCGGCGCGATGGAGATAACCGGCGCGGTAGATGGAGGATTCTCCGTAGCCGGGTATATTTTCAAGTTCAAGGGCGGCCTGATCCGGGCCCAGGTCTGCGCGTTCGAAAGCGGGGCCGAAGAGGATGTCATCGTAGATGGAGGCGGCTTCGTTCCAGCGGCCCATGCCCTCGAGAACGGCTGCGAGCCGTTCGAGAAGGCGAATCTCCTCGTCTGCGGTTATGGCTTCGTCGGCGGCCCGGCGCAGCGCGTCAGCGGCCTGCGATCGTTCGTCTACCGCGAGCAGCGCGTCGGCGATGAGCTCTTCCACGACACCGGAGAGTTGGGGTTGCCGCTCCAGGAATGAGCGGTAGGCGGCCGCGGCATCGGTGAAGCGGTTCACGCCGGCCAGAGCTTCGCCACGCAGGAAGTGGCTGTTGATCAGGATCTGCGCCACCGTTTCTCCGCTCGCGGGCGGCAGACTGATCTCACCGGCGGCCAGGGAGTCACCCATGCGTCGGAGCTGATCGAGCGCGTCCAGCGTCTGTTCCGGATTGTCATCGGCCAGATAGGCCAAGGCGAGCCGATAGAGGATTGCGGCGCGCTCCTGCGTGCGGGAGGCGGGGGGTGTCTGCCGCCCTTGGGCAGGCTGCGTCCGGAGATCGGCCAGCAGGGTATGCAGCAAACTTTGCTCCTGGCTGTAGTCGCCGATGCGGTGAAGATAGGCGGCCTCATCGAGCAGGGATGCCGGCGTCACAGGCTCGACTGTCGGCGTCGGCGGGGTCGCGGCTGCGGTGGGGACGGAAGCGGGCGCGGCGCGTCTGTCGCGACATCCGGACAGAAACAGAACGAGCAGGAGCAGAATCAAAAAGGAGGCCGGCAGATGAAATCGTCCTCTGCGCCTGAAACATAACGGGACAGGCTGGCTAATCAAAGGGTTGCCCCGAATACGACGTTGTGCCCCACCCGCTTGTTTTCGTGGCGCCTGCGAGGGCGGGTGTTTGGGTCTTTCGATGGGTCCGGGTTTTGTCTTTGCCGAGGCGGGGGATGGTTTAGCCGTTCCCAAGCTTCTTTCCCCTACCAGGGCTCGTTGACATTTTCTTGAACCGGGATATCCGCGGCAAAACCCGTTCTATCCACGAAGGGGCACGAAGTATATCTAACTGCTTTTGATCCACGGAGGGCACGGAGGGGCGCGGAGAACATCTAACGGCTCTTGATCCGCGAAGAGGCGCGAAGGGACGCGAAAAACATCTTTCTGGTCCGCGGACGGTTGGGAAAATCACTTTTTCTGTCGCGTACGATAGCTGAGGGCTTGCATTTGTTAACTCTTAAGTGGCCTGCGCCAATTGTCAACAAGACCAGGCAGACCTGAATCTTGGGAACCTTCAACTTAACCAGCCGATCTAGAACGAACCCACGTATTCCCACATAGCGGTATGCTGACTCCCACCGGCCGCGCAAGGCGGGAAAATCTCGCCCTCATCGAGTTCGAATTGGACTGCCGGATGACAGCGGGCGCGGTATACGCCGGTCAGCCTGCATATCTCCCCGGTGACGAATGCCATGCCTTCGCAGTTGTCCATTTGCAGTTAGTCTCTGAAAAAACCGACTGAAAACACGATAACTGTCGTCAGCAGAATGATAAGGCCGTATTCGATCAGGAGCACCAAAATCCACTCCAGAACAAGCCTAATTACATCTCGCCCGGAAAACCTCCCACCCACATGGAAACCGGCCATAGCCCCTGCCTCCTGAATACACTACCGTTGCAGCATGTTCGGCCTGTTTTGGCTAGTCAACTTGATAGTTTCCGAAATTTTCGACAGTCACGACTTACCTTCCTTTTTCCGTATCCTGTACATCGCAAGGTTGAACCGGTCTTCGAACAGCTGCCGACGTGTCCGACTCGACCGCAGATAGGAAAGTTCCGGCTCGTCCCAGTACGGGTCATCCATCTCCAGCGGTAGATCCAGCAGATTCATTATGCGCCGCTTCAGCACCTTGCGACCGGCGCCCGGGTCTTCCTCCTGGAGCCTACTGATTAACCGCATAAATGTGTGGTATGAACTGGGAATCCTTGGCTCTTGCATCTTTCTTCTCCTGAACACAGATTGCTACGCGTCCAACACGCCTTAACCTTGAACCTGGCACAATTTTTGAGGATGTCTTCGCCTGTCTGTCCGGATTTGACAGTGGCGGAGATGGCCGGGCACAGCTGTCGATCCGGTCAAGCTCGTCCGGATGGGCGCATGCGACGATCCGGCCGAGCCTGACGTGGGGGCTGCAGGGCTCTCACAGGATGGGGGACAGTGCAGGGAGCGAAGTTGGGGGCGCCGATGTTGCGGAGAGCCTGGCACCCTCTCATCCTGCTCACAAGCCAGAACAGCCCGCCCATCGAGCAGAACCCTACTGTCAGACTCAACCTCGCGTCCAAGAACTCCATATCCCCCCAGCCGCCCGCCGTTCCTCGTGGGCTAAGATGCGCATTCCGCATTCGATTGGACCGTCTCCCCCGGGTTAACGCGTCGCCGCGCACGGTGGGCTGGCCGGGTATCAATGACGTTCTCTCTCCTGACTGTGTTGTGGTTTACTCCATACCGAGACCGGAGACCTGAACGAAGGCCCCGTCGGTGACCTGGAAGATCTGTACGCCGCCGGCGTCGCATTCGCCGATGCCGTCGCACTTGATTGTGCCGGTGAGGCCTGCGAATGCATCGACGGAGCGGAACGGGGCGATGCGCCCGTTATCGTTCATGGACCAATACCAGCGTGCCCGGGTTGATTTCGGTGCTGAACATCCAGCCGTCATCGTCGTCGTCGTACATGTAGGGGGACGCCCAACTGAAGAGCCACTCGGCATCCTCTTCGGTCATATTGATGCAACCGCGACTCATGGGCGTACCGAAGTTGCTGTGCCAGTAGGTGCCATGGAAGGCGTAGTCTGCGTGAAAGTACTGGACATGCTTGACCTCCGTCACGTGGTAGGCGTCGCCGGCGGCGCGGCTGCCGCCCTGCATGTCCTGCATGGCGATCTTGACCCAGATGCGGAACGTGCCGGTGACGGTGGGGTTGTCGCCGAATCCGGATGAGATGACGAACACCTTAACCGGTGTGGCGCCCTCATAGGCGATTGCCATCTGCTGGTTGAGGTCGACCTCGATCCAGCGTTCGGTAAGCGTAGGGTAGCGGGCCGGGTCAAGCCTTTGGCCCATGCCTTCGAGGAGTTCGAGCGCGTTTTCGGTTGGAATGCGCAGCACCCGGCCAGGCTCCAGAGCGCCGTTGTTCTGCAGGTCGTTCAGCCGGGCCAGGGCGCCAGGATTGACACCGTACCGTTGCGCGATGTCCGGGAGCAGTTCTCCTGTCTGCACGGTATGAACACCGGGGCGGGTCCCTCCCGGTTGCATTCCCGTTACGGGGGGCGCGGGCTGCAGGCCGGTCACCGGACGGGCAGGTCGAGCGGCGGGCGCGAGCGCGCGGGGCACCAGCAGTTCCTGACCCAGGCTGAGCCATTCATCGGAAGTGAATCCATTGATGGACATGAGCCTGGTGAGGCTGATGCCATGCTTTCCGGCCAGAAGGAACAGGGTGTCGCCCGGCTGGACGGTGTAGAGCTGATACTCCTCTTCACGCTGGGGCACCGGAGCCGCAGATTCGCCGGCGTCGATCAGAAGGCGCTGGCCGGACCAGACGAAGTTGGCGTCCGGCAGGTCGTTGAGCTGCTGCAGGCTGGCAACGGTTGTACGGTACTGTTGGGCGATCTGGCTGAGCGTTTCACCCGGTTGGACGATGTGCTCCTCGGTGGCGGATACGCTGCCGGCAGTCGGGATGATTGCGACCGCGGCGAAGATGAGAGCCAGTATGCCGCGGGCTAAGGGTTGCATGTGCCGTCTCATAGGGTTGTCCCCGATAAATTGATGATAGTGCGGGTCACATGCTTAACAGTATACACTTTTAGTGTGTATTTTTTATGGAATTTACGGAAAGAATCGCGTCAGTTTTATGGCAGTTTTCAGGATTGGCGTCAGACTGCTCGCACTTCAGGCTGAGTGACCAGGGCTCGTTGACATTTTCTTGAACCGGGATATCCGCGGCAAACTTCAACACCTTTTTGTCCACGGAGGGCGCGGAGGGGCGCGGAGAACATCTGACGGCTCTTGATCCGCGAAGAGGCGCGAAGGGAGGCGAAAAAGATCTTTCCGGTCCGCGGACGGTTAGGGAAATCACCTTTTCTGTCGCGTAAGGAAGCTGAGGGCTTGCATTTGTCAGCTCTTAAGAGGCCTACGCCAATGGTCACCAAGACCTAGCAGTCATCTTGAGCCGACCATAGATGGGGGGAGGTCGTCGACGGGAGACACCGGTTGCAAGTTCAAGCGTTGCGCGGAGGCGGCTTGACGGGGGGAGGAGAGGGGCGGCTGGATTGCAGGCGCTGGCCTTGCCCCGGCAGGCGCAGAGCCGGATTCCGACTGTCATTCATGCGCTGCTTCGCATGGGACCGGCCGGAGGGGAGCGCGGCGGACCTGGCTGCAAAGCCGGAGTCAAGGTTAGGTGCGGCAGGACTGGAGTGGGGATGTTGCCGGCAGAGGGGGTACGTGATCAAGCGGAGTTGGGAGCGTCCCGGGCGGCTGCTGGTTTATCAGTGACTGGCACCGTCTTCCAGTATTCTCCGTACCCAGGATTTGCTGGTCTACACTGTTCCCTGCCGCGATCTTGAGCTTCGCAGCGGGCTTGACGGCCGGAGTTTGAGAGCGCTGGATCATGCTGATCCGGCGTGTTCGCGTTTGCGGACCGACGTGACTGGTCATCATTCTGTCGGACTAGAGACAGTTTATTTCAATATTGGCACGATATTGGCACAGAAACACGCCAGAATGACACGCTGATTACATATGGGCACTGTATACTGTAGTGTTGAGGAAGTATCAGGAAAATGGCTCACTGGGCGGAGAGAGACGTTTGGCTCACGACAGGCGGCAACTTCAACCAACATTCACACTGAGCAAGTCATCAAATGCTCGACCTGCTTCCTAGGTCTTTCCAGTGCTCGCCTTAAGAGAAGGAGAGGATCAAGATCGAGGCGCACAGAAAAGCAGTGGCGCGCAACGTCCATGCCCATCATTCGCTGTGCGTAACCGCGTCTGCGGACTGGTATCAGTAACAGCAGTAGATTGGGGAGAACAGCCTGAACGCGAGCAGCAGACAGATAGTTTCTTAACTTGTGCTATACAGATGAATGGGCCCATTGCGCCCACTTGTTGGCTACGAAACTCTGAATGTGTCTGCTGTGGTAGCGACCATTCATCTGTATCCACCAAGGGGTCACCGCAAGGCACTTCAAGTACAGAGTAGGCGGTACGGGCATGACTGTTGTTTTCCTTTCCCTTGCCGGAATTTGACACCCTCAGGCCCAAACTACGCTCAGAGGTCTTTCCGAACTTGCTCTCAAGCGCAAGCCGCCACGCGCGGTTTGTCGCCTAAACTTTTTCAGCTTCACACATAGGAGATTGCGATGTACCAGCAGATCACTTTGATTGGCCACCTAGGCGGAGATCCGGAATTACGTTATACGCAAAATGGGACGCCGGTGACCTCTTTGAATGTAGCGACAAATCGCCGCTGGAGAACCCAGGATGGGACTACACAGGAGGAAACTGTTTGGTTTCGTGTTTCGGTATGGCAACGGCAGGCTGAGGCGTGCAACCAGTATCTAACGAAGGGGCAACGTGTGCTAGTCGTTGGTGAGATGAGAGAACCGAGTACATGGACCGACCAGGAGGGGAACGCGCGCGCTTCGTTGGAGGTGCGGGCGCGGAATGTGGAGTTTCTCACCCCACGTGGAGGGGGCCAGAGTCCTGCACCAGATCAAGATGAGGAAGAGGAGATACCGTTTTAGCGTCCGGTGTGTAAGAAGCGCGGAAGGCAGACGGGAGACAACGGCTTAGAAGCACATATGACCATATGTTAACTGCAATATTGACATATGGTCATATGGATATTACAGCGGGCGTGGTTTTGAGTGCGGGTCGGGGCTGTCCGGCGCGGCTATGTGGAAGGGAATGGGTAAGGGCATTCGCTCCGGGACTGGAGACGGACAGTTCGTGCCGCGGTTTGATGCAATAAGATAGTTCACTCAGCAAACAGGAAACATGTCATGAGGCCATCTGTTCGTATTCTGGTTGCTATCGCTGTTGTATGTGTTTTGGCTGCTGTCTCGAGAACTCCCAGCGCGCACGCGTCAACACCTGTTCCCAAGACTGGAACCACGGACAGGGACGTGCTGGTGGCGCTCTACCATGCGACTGGCGGCGACAACTGGACCAACAGTGAAAACTGGCTTTCCGACGCGCCGATCGGCACCTGGTATGGTGTCACTACGGATGAAAGCGGTCGGGTTATTGAACTTGACCTCTGGTACAACAATCTGAGTGGGACGATTCCAGCGGAACTGAGCAACCTTACCGCACTGACGGACCTCGGTCTCAGCGGCAACAATCTGAACGGGACAGTTCCACCAGAACTGGGCAACCTCACCGCACTGACGGACCTCGGTCTCAGCGACAATCAGCTGAGCGGGACGATTCCACCAGAACTGGGCAACCTTACCGCACTAACGTACCTCTACCTCGGCTGGAATCAGTTGAGCGGGACGATTCCACCGGAACTGAGCAACCTTACCGCACTAACGTACCTCGGTCTCAGCGACAACCAGCTGAGCGGGACGATTCCACCGGAACTGGGCAACCTTACCGCACTAACGTACCTCTACCTCGGCTGGAATCAGTTGAGCGGGACGATTCCACCAGAACTGGGCAATCTTACCGCGCTGACGACCCTCAGCCTCAGCGACAACCAGCTGAGCGGGACAATTCCGTCGGAATTGGGCAACCTCGCTAATCTGAATGCATTGTACCTCGCCGGCAACAGGTTGACAGGATGCCAGCTTACTGTATGGAAATATGTAGAACACAACGATCTCGACCAGCTTGGTCTGCCATACTGCGCCGCGGCCACGTCGGCCCACTCCACTGACGGGGACAGAGATGTCTTGGTCGCGCTTTATTTGGCTACGGATGGCGATAAATGGACCGCCAACAAAAACTGGCTTTCCAACGCGCCAGTCGGCACCTGGTATGGTGTCACTGCGGATGAGAGTGGTCGTGTCATTAAACTCGACCTCTGGCACAACAATCTGAACGGGACGATTCCTCCGGAACTGGGCAACCTCACTGCACTGACGTACCTCAGACTCAGCAGCAACAATCTGAGTGGGACAGTTCCACCGGAACTGGGCAACCTTACCGCACTGACGAGCCTCAACCTCAGCAGCAATGATCTGAGCGGGACAGTTCCACCGGATCTGAACAGCCTCGCTAACCTGGATACATTGTACCTCGCCGGCAACAGGTTGACAGGATGCCAACTTGCTGTATGGAAATATGTCAAAGACAACGATCTCGACCAACTTGGTCTGCCATACTGCGCCGCGGCCGCGGACAGAGATGACTTGGTCGCGCTTTATTGGGCTACTGATGGCGACAACTGGACCAATAACGACAACTGGCTTTCCGACGCACCACTCGGCACCTGGTATGGTATCACTGCGGATGACAGCGGCAGGGTTATAGAACTCGTCCTCTGGTTCAACAATCTGAGTGGGACGATTCCGCCGGAACTGGGCGACCTCACTGCACTGACGGAACTCAGACTCAACGGCAACAATCTGAGTGGGACAGTTCCGCCGGAACTGGGCAACCTTACCGCGCTGACGGTCCTCAGCCTCAGCGACAACGATCTGAGCGGGACGATTCCACCGGAACTGGGCAACCTCGGTAATCTGGATACATTGTATCTCGTCGGTAACAGGCTGATAGGATGCCAGCTTTCTGTATGGAAGTATGTCGTATACAACGATCTCGACCAGCTTGGGCTGCCATACTGCGCCGCGGCCTCGCCGGCTCATTCCGCTGCCGCGGACAGAGAGGTCTTGATCACGCTTTATTGGGCTACGGATGGCAATAAATGGACCAACAACGACAACTGGCTTTCCGACGCGTCGATCGGCACCTGGCATGGTGTCACTACGGATGAAAGCGGACGCGTCATTGAACTTGGTCTCCGGCACAATAATCTGAGCGGGAAGATTCCATCGGAAATGGGCAACCTCACCGCACTGACGAACCTCAGCCTCAGCGGCAACCAGTTGAGCGGGAAGATTCCATCGGAAATGGGCAACCTTTCCGCACTGACGTACCTCGGCCTCGGGGGGAACGAGCTGGGCGGGACGATCCCGCCGGAACTGGGCAACCTTTCCGCACTGACGTACCTCGGCCTCGGGGGGAACGAGCTGGGCGGGACGATCCCGCCGGAAATGGGCAACCTTTCCGCACTGACGTACCTCGGCCTCGGGGGGAACGAGCTGGGCGGGACGATCCCGCCGGAAATGGGCAACCTTTCCGCACTGACGTACCTCGACCTTTGGTACAACAATCTGAGCGGGACGATTCCACCAGAACTGGGCAACCTCTCCAATTTGGATAAATTATACCTCTCAGGCAACAGCCTGAGAGGATGCCTGCCTGCTGTATGGAAATATGTCGTGGAAAACGACCTCCACCGGTTTGATCTACCGTACTGCGCCGCGATCCCGTTGATACTTTCCGCTGCCGAGGCCAAGGACAGAGACGCCTTGGTCGCGCTTTATTGGGCTACGGATGGCGGCAACTGGAGGAACAACACCAACTGGCTGACCGAGGCACCAATCAATATGTGGTACGGCGTCGACACGAATGAAAGCGGCCGCGTCATTGAACTTGATCTCCTGTACAATAATTTAAGCGGCACGATCTCTCCCGAATTAGGCAACCTCACCAACTTAAGAGTGTTGACCCTCTCAAGTAACGAACTGAGCGGCACGATTCCTCCCGAGTTGGGCGATCTCACAAACCTTGAATCGTTGCAGATCTGGAACAACCAGCTGAGCGGACCAATACCCCTAGCGTTGGGTAATCTCACGAACCTTGAAGCGTTGTCCCTCGGAAGCAATCAGTTGGAAGGTGTGATTCCGTCTGAGTTGAGAAGACTCAACAATCTGTCAAGTTTGGAACTCGAGGACAACCGATTGAGCGGGACGATTCCGACCGAACTAGGCAACCTCACCGGTCTGACATGGCTTGCACTCTGGGGCAATCAGCTGGAAGGTGCGATTCCGTCTGAGATAGGCAACATTACCAATCTGAAGAACCTAAATCTTTCTGAGAACAGGTTGAGCGGCACGATTCCTCCCGGACTGGGCAACCTTACTCATTTGGAAATGTTGAGCCTTGACGACAACGAATTGAGCGGTCCGATTCCGTCTAAGTTAGGCGACCTCACCAATCTTGAGCGGCTGAATCTCTCAGAAAATCTGTTAAGCGGCACGATTCCGCCCGAACTGGGCAACCTTACTCATTTGGAAATGTTGAGCCTTAGTGATAACGAACTGAGCGGCATTATTCCGTCTGAGTTGAGCAGACTCAACAGACTATCAAGTCTGGGTTTCGGGGACAACCGGTTGGGTGGACCGATTCCGCCTGAACTGAGCAACCTCACCAATCTATGGGGGCTGAACCTCTCAGAGAACCTGTTAAACGGACTGATTCCGTCGGAACTAGCGGAACTAACTGACTTGAGATGGCTTGTCCTTTCAGAGAACCTGTTGAGCGGCTCGATTCCATCAGGATTGGGCAACCTCGCTAATTTGACGAGGCTGGACCTTGAAGACAACCATCTGATCGGGACAGTGCCGCCGCAGCTAGGCAACCTCTCCAACTTGGAGGTGTGGTACCTTTCCGGAAACAGGCTGGATGGTTGCGTGCCCGCGGGTTGGCAAGATGTCAGCGCAAATGACTTCAACGATCTCGGACTAAGTTTCTGCAATGCGCCTCAGTCGCCGCACACTGTTGCTAGCGACAGAGACGCTCTTATCGCGCTCTACCGGTCTACGAATGGCGACTATTGGTTCAATAAAAGTAATTGGCTTTCCGACGCTCCCCTGAATACCTGGTACGGTGTCACAACAGACGATAGCGGTCGCGTTACAAAACTGGAACTTGGGTACAACGGCTTGAGCGGTACGATTCCGTCCGAACTTGGTATGCTTGCCCAGTTGGAAAAATTGAGCCTTCACATAAACGAGTTGAGGGGTGAGATCCCGCCGGAAGTGGGCAATCTCACCAACCTGACAGGTCTTAGTTTCTGTTGCAACAATTTGAGCGGGACCATACCTCCAGAGCTAGGCGACCTTATCAACTTGACTTATCTGAGTCTCAATGACAATCAGTTGGGCGGAATTCTCCCACCCGAATTGGGCAACCTTATCAATTTGACAAGTCTCAATCTTTTTGAAAACCGGTTATGCGGAACAATTCCGCCAGAGCTGGGCAGGCTCACTAACCTAAGAGAATTAGGCCTGGACTCGAATCAGTTGCACGGAACAATCCCTTCGGAGTTGAGCAAACTTACCAACTTGGGCGTGGCGTACCTTTCCGGAAACAGGCTGGGTAGATGTCTGCCCGCGGGTTGGCAAGATGTCGAGACAAATGACTTCGATGAACTCGGATTGGTCTCCTGTAATGCGTCTTTGCCGTCTCTTACCGTTGTCACTGACGAGGACGCACTAATTGCATTTTACCGAGCTACGGACGGCGACTACTGGACTGACAACAACAATTGGCTATCCGGCGCTCCCCTGAATACCTGGTACGGTGTCACCACAGACGAAAACAGTCGGGTCATTCACCTCGATCTCAGAGAAAATGGGTTGTGGGGTACGATTCCGTCCGAACTGGGCAACCTCACAAACCTTCAAGGGCTCTCTCTTGGGGACAATCAGTTGGGCGGAGCGATCCCGGCAGAGTTGGGAAACCTCATCAACCTGAATTGGTTGTCCCTCGATTCGAATCAGTTATGCGGCACGATTCCGCCAGAATTGGGTAACCTCACCAGTTTGACAGAATTATACCTCGGTTTGAATCAGTTGCAGGGAACAATTCCGCCAGAGATGGGGAATCTCACCAACCTGGAGGTCTTGTATCTCGACTCGAATCAGTTATCCGGCACAGTTCCTCAAGAGTTGAACAACCTCACCAACTTGTCTGAGTGGAGCCTCTTGGGGAATCAGATGAGCGGATGCGTGCCCGCAGCATGGCAGAGTGAATGGGGGAGTGACTGGGAGAATGACTGGGAGATACTTGGCCTGCCATACTGCGCCGCGCCCTCATCGCCACTTACTGTCGCCGCCCTATCCGCGTTCTACCGATCTGCGAACGGCGACAACTGGAGGCACAAAGACAATTGGCTTTCCGACGCCCCCTTAAATACCTGGTACGGCGTCTCCACGGACGAAAGTGGTCGGGTTACTGGACTGGAACTCCCTTATAACGGATTAAGCGGTACGCTTGCGTCCGAACTGGGTACACTCGGCCATTTGGAAAGGCTGCTTCTGCACGGCAACGCATTGCGCGGCGCGATCCCGCCGGAACTGGGCAATCTCTCCAGCCTGACGAGACTTTCTCTCTGGGGTAATCAGCTGGATGGAATGATCCCTTCAGAGTTGGGCAAGCTTACCAACCTGGAATGGCTATACCTCGACTCGAATCAGTTGCGCGGAACAGTTCCTCCAGAGTTAGGTAATCTTACCAACTTAGCGGTGTTGTGGCTTGACTCGAACCAGTTGCACGGAACAGTTCCTCCGGAATTGGGCACCCTCACCAACCTGCTTGGATTGAGTCTCTCGGGGAATCAGCTAAGCGGATGCGTGCCTGCGGCATGGCGAAATGTGGTGGAAAGTGATTTGGATGAGCTTAGTTTGCCATACTGCGCCGCGCCATAACCACTTAGCGGAGGCAGGGAACAGAGGATATGGGACCCCGATCAGGACAAAACATGAACACGAAGGACACGTCTCCAGACGCCTCTGCGGCAGCGGCGATACGGTATGCAGGCCAGGGATTCCTGTTGGGGTTCCTGCTGTGCGCGATCCTGACGGGGGCCTTGATGTGGCAACTTCGCAGGCCTGCGCCGGCCCCGATTGTGCTGCATCCGCTACCAACGCCGGTCCCGACGGAGATGCCGGCGCCGACTGCGACGCCCGGTCCGCTCGTCGTTTTCGTGAGCGGAGGCGTGCACAGCCCGGGCATGTATGAGGTGCCGGCGGGCGCCCGCGTGGGTGATGCGCTGGACAGGGCGGGCGGTCTGCTGGCGGATGCGGACCCGGCGCTCGTCAACCAGGCGGAGCCGCTTTTCGACGGTGCGCAGGTGCACGTGCCTCTGCCGCAATCCCCGAGGGCAGAGGCCGCGTCGACAGGCGGGGCGCCCTCTACCGGTCTGTCGGGACAATCGTCCTCGACGGCCGCGGGGGCGTCCCCCAACACGTCAGCCAGCGGGCTGATCAACGTCAACACGGCCTCACTTGAGTTACTCGAGACGCTTCCCGGCATCGGCCCGAGCAAGGCCGCGGCGATCATTGCCGAGCGGCCCTTCAATACGGTTGAGGAGCTGGAACGGGTCCCCGGTATTGGTCCCAAAACTCTGGCGACCATCGCGCCGCTGGTTAAGGTTCGTGATTAGCTGCGCCGCGCCGGCTTAGCGACACGTTCAGGCTGTATACGATCGAGTCTTTGCAGAGGTTCTTTCTATTGGACTCCCGCCAGCGTCGGAACGTGCGACAGGATTTGGCAAGTATCTCGGACGCGTCGAATTGCCTCTGTCGGCCGGATTGCTCGCGGCCGGGTTTGAATGTACCTCTCGAACTAACCCCACTGAATGAAACTACTCTATCTTGCCGTAGCCTATCTGGCAGGCCTAGGCGCTGGGCAGCTTCTCTGGCAACAGGGATGGTTTGGCTGCGGTATTGACGATTATCTCTGGATCGCGACGCTGGCTCTCATTCCCGGTTGTCTGTGGATGGATGTTCGTGATGTCCCCCGGGGTTCGGAGCCTATGGTCTGGCCGGCGTCGGCTGGTTTTGTTCGACCGCGCACAAGCCCCTCCATATGGTTAATCGGAGGAGTTATTCTTGCCGGTATGTGCGGCTTCTTGCGCCTTGGATCGCACCCGCCCCAGCCCTGCCTCGGGCCATCCGACCTGGCTTACTACAACGGTAGCGACGGGGACAGTAGGAGTCCGCTGGTGACTGTGGATGGGTATGTAGTGAGTTATCCGGTTCTCAAAGATGGCCGGCGGCGGCTGGACATCGAGGCGGCGTACCTGGAGTTCGACGGCGAAAGGAAAAGGGTTACTGGGCGTTTGCGGCTTCAGACCGGAGGCGTCTACCGCTTTCGTTACGGCGAAAGCGTGCGGGTAAGCGGTCAGCTGACGGAACCGCCGATCTTTGAGGACTTTGATTACCGGGCCTATCTGGCTCGCAAGCAGATTCACAGCCTGATGCGGCGGGCACGCGTCGAACCGCAGCCGGGCATGCTGCGCGGGGGATTCCTGCTGCAGTTCGTCTATGGTTTGCGCGATCGCGGCGAGAGGCTGCTAAACCGCCTGCTACCGGAGCCGTATGCGGCGCTGGCAAACGGGATGCTGTTGGGCATCGAAGCCGGCATTCCCGACGAACTGTATGAAAAATTCAACCTCACGGGCACCAGCCATGTGATTGTGATCAGCGGCAGCAATGTGGCGCTCGTGACCGGTGTACTGATGGCGCTGGGCATCAGGTTGTTTGGCAGGCGCGGCGCGCTGTGGCCGACCCTGGGCGGCCTTGCCCTATACACGTTTCTGGTGGGGGGTGACGCCGCGGTAATGCGGGCGGCGTTGATGGGCGGCTTGTTCGTGGTGGCAACGGTGCTGGGGCGCCAGAGCACTGCGCTTGTAAGTCTGGGCGCTGCATGCTGGGCTATGACGCTGTGGAATCCGCTCATGCTGTGGGATGTGGGTTTTCAGCTCAGCAGCGCGGCGACTGTCGGCCTGATTCTGATCGGACCTGCCATTACCGACAGCTTCACCTCGTTTTGGCACAAGCTGAAGAACGGTTTACGGCGGAGTGAACCCGTATCAGACGGTCCCCAGGTAGACTTTCTCATACCCAGATCGATCGGCGACCTGTTGCGGGATGGCCTGTTGATGACGATCGCGGCCAGCGTAACGACCTTTCCTCTGATCGTTCATTACTTTGGGCGTCTCAGCTTGATTAGCCTGCTTACCAATCTGCTGATCGCGCCGGTACAACCCTGGATCATGATATTTGGCGGAAGTGGGTTGATCGTGGGGCTATTGGGCCTGGACCTGATCGCTCAATACCTGCTATTTGTACCTTATGGCAGTCTATGGTGGACGACAACGATCGTGAATTGGAACGCGGCCTTCCAAGGTGGCAGCGTGGAGGTTGACGGGTATGGAGGAGGTCCAATGGCTCTTACTTATGCCGCGATTCTGGGATTGTACTGGCGAAAGCCCTTGGTGGGATTTCTAAGCCGGGTTGGGAACAGGGCCGTCCGATTCTCTACTGCGGAACACAGAGTGTCCTCGACCGACTGGCAGTTGGCGAACCTCGCGGGAGCGATGCCGGCCTGGATGTTTGGCATCTTGGCAATTGTTGCCGGCCTGCTGTGGTGGTTGGCGTTGACGCAGCCGGACGGCCAGCTTCACGTTCATTTTCTGGACGTTGGCCAGGGGGACGGCATCTTTATCCAGACACCCAGCGGGCGGCAGGTGCTGATCGACGGAGGCGATGACAGTCAGCAGCTGTTCGCAGAGCTGGGCGCGGTAATGCCGTTTTGGGACCGGCAGATCGATCAGGCGATTGTAACGCACCCTGACTGGGATCATATTGGCGGACAGATCGATTTGCCCAGCCGCTTCGGGCTCGGCCAAGCGATAATCAGTGAAAATGTGCGCGTCCACGAGGATTCGCAGCTCTGGCTAGAGGCTCTGGATGCGGAGAATGTGCCGGTTTTGGGATTGCAGCAGGGCGCCTGGCTGGATCTTGGTGACGGGGTGGCGCTGTGGGCGCTATGGCCGCCGCGGGAGGAGGCGTTGCGGGTGCTGGAAGAGGATGACAAGAACGAACGGTCGCTGGTGCTGAAGCTGGTTTACGGTGAGTTTACGGTGCTGTTGACAGGCGATGCCGGCCTACCCAGTGAGGAGATCCTGTTGCGCGAGGGCCAGCCGATCGCTGCGCATGTGCTCAAGGTCGGGCATCACGGCAGCGAGCACAGCAGCAGTCCGGCGTTTGTCGAGGCGGTCGGCCCAAGTGTGGCGATCATCCAAGTTGGCGCCGAAAACCGGTACGGTCACCCGGATCTGGAGGTGCTAGAGATACTTGGCGGGCGCCTAGTATTACGCAATGATCGAGAGGGGCGCGTCCACATATGGAGTGATGGACGGCTGATGTGGATCGGGACGGAGAAGGGTGACGGAACCGAGCTGTTGGAATGGGGCGACGCGGCAAGGCAGGGGTGAGTTTCCCGGTTCGGCTGCCTTTCTCGGTCCGTCTAATCGAAGTAGTTCTCAAGTGCTTCTTCGATCCAGGTACGGCAGATATCTGACATGGTTGTATCCTGGGCCACGGCCATTTGCTTGAATTGACGATGGGTGTTGTTGGGCAGAAGTATGACAAGGCGGCGTATTTTCTTGGGCGTTTCCTCGGGGACAGTTTCGTCCTCTGCCGGCGAAACAGCTGTGCCATGGTCGATGTAGGACTCGACGTCTGCGGCCTGGTCGGGGTTGGGACGTCTCAGGCTGAAGCGGGTTTCAGACATTGCGTAACTCCTTAATCAAATTGGCGATCTCATGGGCGGCCGGGCTGTCCGGCGCGTATTCCTGGATGCTCTGAGCTTGGAGCATGGACTCGGCAAAGGCCACTCGTTGCGTGATTTCAGTTTCGAGCGCGGGCAGGGGCAGTTCGAGCATACGCATCTCTCGCCCCAGGATGGTGCCGGCAATTTTGCGGGAGATGACGAAGTAGGCGTGCAGGTCGGGACGGTAAATGCGTGCTTCTTCCACCTGCCCGACGGTGCGGTCGGATGCCCAGGCCGAGAGGGCGGAGGGTTCGATAGGGATGATGACCAAATCGGCGGCGATCAAGCAGGAGCGAGTGATGGCATCGTCGCGGGGTGTACCGTCGATGACTATCCAGTCGTAGATATCCCTTTGTCGGTCTACCTCTTTGTGCAGGTTTTTGCGCGGCACGGCGAAGACGGAGAAGGGTTGATCCTCACGCAGAGAGGACCAGGCGTTGGCGGATGCCTGCTGGTCGGCATCGATGAGCAGGACGCGTTCCCCGGCCTGGGCCAAGCCGTAGGCCACATTGAGCGACAGGGTGGTCTTGCCCGTGCCGCCCTTTTGGTTAAGAAACGCCAATACCGTCATTTCCGAATGCTCCAAGGAATATCAATATAGCAGTTATTGACATACATCGACATGTGCATATGCGCCAAAGTCGATAGTGATAAGTTCAGATTTTGTTCAGGGTGGGGTGTTTTTGGTACTGAAATAGGTATCCTTCTTGGGTTGTACTGTGGGTGTGGTGACACGAAAAACAAGACCACCCAAATGTCCAAACTTCCACTTTATGTCGAAAGCACAGCAAAACCCGTGGCCCTCTACAAGTGCAGCTAATATGAACATATAGTAACACACATATATGTACATAAAGAATCGAACCTACCATTTGTCCCCGTCGCTGTCAGGGGGCGTTTGGGCCGGAGCAGTGGATCCGCCAACCTCTTTCGGGCGTCCTGGGCTTGCGAATCATTGCTGGACGCCGCGGCCATTCTCTGCCGCGGCGGATCTGCTGGGTCCTCTGATCCTACGTCAAGTTGCGGCACTGGTCGGCGGGATTGATCATCTGCCTCGTGCTGAATGTCCAAAAGGCTGACAGCGGGCAATCTGAAAATGAGAAAGCGGCAGGTCTCGTCACCTGCCGCTTTCGGTACTACCCTACCCTTACCGGGCCCTGCCGTGCCTTACCACGCCAAGCCGAGCCGAGCTCTGCCCCGTCATGCCAAGCCTTGCCCTGAGCGTTTCGCTCTACTACTCAAGCCCTGCCATGCCTTGCCATGCCTTGCCACGCCAAGCCGAGCCTCGATTTCCATGCCCTGCTACGCCGCACCATGCCGTACCTCGGCCTCTTCGACTTTCTCGATTTCCGGCTCAGCGAACCGACCGAACATACCGCTTTTTTCCGGACGCCAGTCCCCGAGCCCGATTTGCCGGCCGGCAATGTCCAACCAATCAAGTAGCTGGCGCAGGTCGATCTGTTCATCATCCACATCAACTTCGAACGTGCAGGACCAGGGCAGTTCAAACTTCGCCCGCGTGCGTAGAATTCTACTGCGATTCACGACGACCGGAACGGTGTACTGCGTCGAGCGGCCAAGCTTTTCAATGCCGGTGCCGTACTTCTTTTGATCATATTGAAAAGAAGTGCTCAGCACCATCAACCCGCCCCTGACTTGCGTCCCTTGCTTTCGCTTGCGGGCTCCGGCTTCGATCACTGCTCGGATAGCCGTTGCCGGGATCGTAGGCGCTCTGCTCTCGTCGAGCCAAAGAGAGCGTTGGGCTTCGAGCTCTCGCAGCCGCTCGTCGTCGGCTGTGGTGCGATTGGTGCCGCGCTTGGCCGCGATCGCTGCGATCTCACGGCTGAGAGCACTTCGGGTGTCAAGCCCGGCTGCCCCGTTGTGGTGGATGATCGGGCTAATCCCCTTGACTGTGATTCTGTACTGCATGATGCGATTGTCTCCTCAATTCTGCTGTGAAGTTCGAAACGGTCGGCGCCCCGCTTCAGCCGGCGCCGCAATGTCGTGAGCGTCAAATGGCATACGCCGCAAACGGCAATAAGATGGTCGCTCGTCACCTCCTTGTCGGGCAGGTATTTCCAATGATGCGCCTCGGTCGCCTGCGCCATACCGCATGCCTGGCAGGTTCCCCCGGAACGGGCGAAAGCTTCCCCGCGGGCGACCCGGTAGTTGGGGCCGTAAATCTGATCGGTCATGGTGCCTCCTGTGGGTGGCGGGCGCGCAAAAACCCCGGGGCCAAATGCCCGAGGCGCGACGCCGCTTTGAAAATGGATTACAGATTGGGGTACAATCGTGGTGGCCATGAGCGTTATCCTCGTGGTCCGGACCCGGGCGATTGGCGTCGCGCCGGGTCATTTTTATGCGGTTAGGATATCAGTGTAGCACATCTGGTCGGGTGTGCAAAATGGGGATCAGGGCAAAAGATGTAGCAGGATGCCGAGCGTCTGAGCGATGCCAGCTGCCAGCCGTTTGTGGCTGAAAACCGGGGAAAATCGCTCGTCTGGATGGGTGAATTTGTGCGGGTGCGGTTGGTCTGGGCCTGGTTGGCGTCGGTCAATCGATCTTACGTCAAGTTGCGGCACTGCACGGCAATATCACGGCATGGTGGCGGTGACAAGTGGTGGTGTGTGCGGCGCGAAAAGATTTTTTCGCAAAATCCTCTCTGGTGGAAACAGGGAGTTGCGGCATTGGCCGGCGGGATTGATCAGCTCTGCGACTGGACAGAAGCCTCACGCCATGAGTGCCGCAACGATGCCGCTAATTTCAGGCCTGCAGGTGTGGGTGCTGATACCGGACGAAATGGGGGCGGTCGGTGTGGCAGGCGCCGTTTGGTCGTCTGAGTCGAGAGGGGGGCCCAAGCAGAGGCCGAGGTCGAGCGAAGCGAGGGCGAGGGTGAAGTGCAGGGCCGCCCAGTGGTGGTGCATGTCGATGGTCGGTCGCGCGCGGGCCTGGCTGTGGCAGGCGGGGCGCCGAGCGTGCGAGGAACGAGCCGTGAGGCGCCACAGCTGGTGTCCCTCGAAGGCCTGCCGGCATGACGAACTGGCAGGGCCGCCCGGCACCGGCTAAGGAATCGGTGTGGATCCTATGGTGCCGGTTTGCCCTTGGGACCAGTTCAGAGGGCTTGTAGTTATAGGTTTGACCTCAAAAGGGAGGTTGAGATGAAACTTCTATGGTTGATTCTGAGTGCGGTCACGTTGATGCTGTCGAGCTGTGTGGTAGGCCCGGATTCCTTTGCCCCCACCCCTATCCCTGACCACTCACTGTATGCGGACGTGATTCTGGAGTATGCTTCTGCTCGCAAAAGGCAGGAAATCTTCGAATATCCCGGCGGCCGTGTCGTCACCGTCATCAGCATGGCAGAGTTGGCTACGAACAGCTGGCTGCTAGGTTGGGCTATGGAAGCTGCGTCGAAGGACTTGACTGAACTGGCTGGCGAAGCAGGTCCAGATGATGAGGGGTTCCTCTTGATTGTGTGGTTGTACGCCAGCGGCTTTGCGGCTTCTGCACTTCGGTGCGCCGAGGAGCGGCATGAATTGGGCGAATTGATCGAAACATTCGCCACAAAGGTTGGTGAGAAAAGACCTGATACAACACATCGCCGCATGGTCGTGGCAAACACGCTGTGGAAGCAGTTGCCGGAAGGCGAAGCCAACTGCAGCACCTATCTGGCGGATCTGCCTGCCGAAGAGTTTATAGCGATCGTAGTTGATAACGAGTCGCAGTTCGTCATGGGTCCGCTTCCTCCTGGCGCGTCGAGAGAGTCGGTAGCAGGGTTTATACAAGGGGATGCTGGGATTCCGGACTATGGGCTCTTCGATCATTACAGTTATGAAAATGTCGCTGTCATCAGTCCCGATCTGATGAAAGCCGATGAATGGCTGCATAGTTGGGCGAAAGAGGCTGTAACACGCGACAGCGTAGAATCGCACGGCGGATGGGCCGCTGACTGGTTGGAACGAATAGAGTGGATGTACGCCAATGGGTTTGTGGCATCTGAACGCAGATGCGCGGAAGGGCGAGAAGAGCTGGCCGGCCTGATCGAAGCCCATGCCACTATCATTCGGGAACAAAGGTCAGAGGAGATTTCTCACTACAGAATGTCAGTGACTCACACGCTATGGCAGACGTTGCCGGAAGGCGATACGGATTGCACTGCTTATCTGTCGGATTTTGCCATTGAAGACTATATGCCTCTCATGGTTGGAGACGAGGTGTATTACGCTTTCGGGTGGTGATCACTTGCTGCTCTGGCCTGTATCGCAGGGCTATTCTCATTGCCAAATCAAGAACGCCACAGGGATAACCCGCAGAGTGCCTGATATCGGCAAGGGGTACCTGGGATACCTTGCAATTCGTCGAGTGAGACAGGTTAGCTTCATGCGCGTAACCCTGAACAGCCGGAGAACATTTTTTCCCACAACGGGAAGTTTTCTACCGGTGTCCAGGTGCCCGATTTGCAAGGGAGGGCTCACGCCGGCGATGCGCCCGGGTCAGTCTGGGCCTGGGAACTGGCAAGCGCGTTATTCCATCCTTGGTTCCTGAACGCGGCGTTGCGGTTCTGGACGTGGTCCGTGGGGTCTGTGTTCGCGCGTGGCGGCCTTGCATGCTGATCGTCTACGCGGCGGTCCGGCGGCCCAAGCAGAGGCCGAGGTCGAGCGAAGCGAGGGCGAGGGTGAAGCGCAGGGCCGCCGGCGTACGCGGCGGTGGTTGGTCTGGCGTCTACCGGTATCGTGTACTGGTGGGGCCGCCCGGAATCGGCTAAGGCTGGAGGCTGGCTTGCCTGCGAGCTGGGCGCCGCGTTCTGGCCGTCTCCGGGCGGCGCTGGGCGTGCGGGAGGCTGTGATTGGGGGTGCGGGGGTGTAATTCAGTACCTGTTCGTGTCTGTGCGTGGCCCTGAGAGGATCTGTGTGCGATTTTGCGCTCGGCGGCGCCGGCCGAGAGATAGCATTGGCGGCGTATTGCTCGTCCTTGAAGACGGGTAGGACCGGCCCGGCGCGTGCGAGGAACGAGCCGCAGAGGGCCGGTCTGACTTTTTGGGCGTCGAGGTTGTCTGGCTATGGTAGCTGGTGCGCCGAGCGTGTGAGGAACGAGCCGTGAAGGCGCCCCAGCCGGTGTTCCTCGAAGGCCTGCCGGCGTCGAGGTCGTTCTTGTGATTTTTGTATGGCCGCGGCGATTGTCTGTGCCTGGAGTTTGCGTCTGGGGTTTTACCCGGGTACGGGTGGCTTTGTGCAAGGTGCTGTAACGGGGCGTCGCGTGGGTCCAGGTCTGCGCCTGGGTGGCGATGTCTGCGAACTGGTCTTGTGGATGCCGGCGCGGTGTATCAACGGGTCCAGCGCCGGGCGCTGGTCGTGGTGCAGCGGCGAAACGCTGCCGGGGGGTGTGGGGGGCTGGCCCCCTGCGCTGGGGAGAGTTTGAGAGGGGGATACCCCTCTCATGTTGCCGGCCCGGAGAAGCGCTTTTTATTCCGTATAATTCTGTCTTATACAAAAAGGAGCGCCCGCCAGGGACAAACCCTGGCGGGCGCTCCGGTGCAAACCGGCCGGGTTTCAGCCGGTTTGCATTTTGTATAAGATCCAGTTATACGGTCGGGGCGCCGGCGGCGATCAGCCGCCGGAATGCGCCCCGAGTAATAAAAAGCGCCCGGGCCAGCAATGCCGTTGCCGTTCGCCGGCGACGCTGTGCGGAATGCATGGACGTTCTGCGTCGCCGGCGGGGTGTTGCCGTTGGCACAGGGGGTCGTCCGCGGTCCGCTGTGCGCCCTGGTCGGTCCTGGCGTGCGCTCTGATTCTGGCAGCTGCGGTAGTCTGCCGCGAATGCCGGCTGGCGCAGGCCTAGATGCCGATCCAGACACGCAGACAAAACCGGGACTGAACCTGGACACATGACCGGTGCCAGTGCCGGCGTCATCCGGGGTGTGCATTGCCGGCCGCAAGCGCTGACGGTCTTTCGCAGCTGTGCGGTGGTCGCGCTCCTGCCGGCTCTGTACGCTTGCCGGCTATTCTCCCTGATGGTTGTCGAGTGGTGTTGCGGCGGTCTGCCGCCGCCCGGTAAAGGACCCTCCCCGGCTGTTGGGGAGAGGGCCTTTACCGGACTTCCCTGGACGCCGTTGACGTGCGGGCCACTGGCTGCCGGACTCTGAGAGTACCAAAGTGGGTGCGCCTTGTGGCTCCCCTCCCCTTGCTGGAAGTAGGGGAAGATCTCGGCTTGTGTGGGCCGGGGTCTTCTCTTTTTCGGTACCGGCGCTGGCCTCGCTTCGAAATAGTGCGGCCGTCCGGCCTGGGCCTGCAGGATCACGCTGGTTGTGCGGTGTCTGGTGGTCGAGTGGCGTTGCCGCCGGGATCCCGGTTATGTTGCTTTGTGCTGCGTTTAGGTTGCTGTTCAACTGGCCTAGGCGTCCACGTGGGCACCGTTCCCTGTGTGGGGCTGGGGCTGTGCGGCCTCTGGCAGCGTCGCGCCGCTCTTGATCGTGAGCACGCGCCGTTATCCGACTGGGGCGCTCTCGTCTTTGATGCTCCACCTATGATCTCCCTGGCGGCTGTGTATGTCGGCGATGACCAGGTAGGACGAGTAGTCGTTTGCGCCTGTAGTCGGGGCTCTACAGGAGAGAAATTGGCTTGGACTGACGCGTTTAGATCGGCGATCCAGAAGGGGGTGATTTCGAGTCGTGTGTCGGCGGAAAATTGGATTTTTCCGGCTTCCCGAGGCCGCCTCGTTTTTTTTCTAAGAAGGCCTATTTCGGAGTGGTTCTCGGCTCACGGGCGATCAGGAAAAGTTGCGGTATTTGACCGGGAAAAAGGGTGTGCGTTCTGCTATAACAGAGGCTATGGACGTCTTCATTGTGCTCCTGATTCTGGGGATGGCTGCGATCATGCTGACCGGTTTTTCTCCTCCGCCCTCCTAGGCGGGCCCGACACTGATCATTGCCAACCGCTTCCGTCCGGATACACCTTATTTTTCCCACGCGTAAAGTAGCTGAGGGCTTGCATTTGTCAGCTCTTAAGAGGCCTTCGCCAATTGTCAACGAGACCTAGCTCAGATAACTGCCGGTGGCCTGTTGCCCGATTCAGCAATGGCCCTACGCACGTCTACTCTACGCAGCAGAACAAGCCCAACGACGAAGAAGAGGATGATGGAAACGATGGCCGGCCGCAGGCTACCGGTTATCTGGTTGACCAGGCCGAAAGCCAGCGGACCCAGCCAGGAGGTTCCCCGCTCGCTGACTTCGTAGATGGAGAAGAATTCAGCCTCCTTGCCCGGCGGGATCATATTGGCAAAGAGACCGCGGCTGACCGCCTGCGTGCCCCCCATCACCAAGGCAATACATCCCCCCAAAATCCAGAACTCCAGGAAGCGGCTTTCCCCTTGAAGACCCAGATAGGCGTAGACCACTACCACCGTCCAGACGGCTAGGCCTATGATCAGAGCTTTCTTTGCCCCGATACGGGTCGCTATTTTGCCGAAGAGGAGTGCGCCCCCGAAGGCAACGAACTGCATCATCAGGATGACCATGGTGAGCATGCTCTGCTCGATCGCCAGTCCTCCCTGAGCAAGCGGGGCAGCGGCAAAGACCGCCGCAACCGCAAAGACTGTTTGGATGCCATCGTTATATAGCAGGTAAGCGATCAGAAAACGGATGGTATGGGGATAGTTCGCGGCCTCTTGGCAGGTTGCCCACAGCTGTTTGAGGCCGGTTGACAGATAGGTCTCGCCAGCGGGAAGCGCCCGGGGAACGCCGCGCGAACGCAGCATTTTCCAAGTAATGAAAGACCAGGCGAACCACCACAGTCCGCCTGAGAACAGGTTGATGCGCACAGCCAGACCGGTGTCGATGCCGATGGTGTCACGCATCAGGTAGAAGACCAGATTGAGCGCCAGCAGGAGGCCGCCCCCCAGATAGCCCAACGCCCAACCCAGCGACGAGACGCGGTCGCGGTCCTCCGGTTCGGCGATGTCCGGCAAGAAGGCATTGTAGAAGACAATTGCTGCGCCGAAGGAGAGATTAGCGACGATAAACAGCATCCCGCCCAGCCACCAGGTCTCAGCCGTAACAAAGAACATGAACATTGTGGCGACTGAGCCGGCGACCGCAAAAACCTGCATCAATCTCTTGCGCAGATTGGAATAGTCTGCAATGGCGCCAAGGATTGGCAGGAACAGCACCTGCAGGATAACGGAAAAGGAGATGCAGTAGGGCAGAAAGGAGTCGGGCGCCACAGGAATGCCGAAGAATCGGGCCAGTTCATCGGGCCCGGCCGCGGCCCGGGCGAGGTTTGCGATGTAGGGGCCGAGAAAGACGGTAGCGACCGTTGTCCCAAAGGCCGAGTTGGCCCAGTCATAGAAGTACCATCCGATCTGTTCGCGGCGGTTGCCTGGCCCTGATTTGGGCGCGGGCGTCGAGTCAGCTGTCGATTCCTGGGGCATCGTGCGCTCCTGGTCGTGGCGTGATCAGAGAATGAAGGAAAGAGTATGTTTCGTGTACAGGTACGCTGAACGGCGTTTCGTTGTGCAGCTCCCCCGGTCGCGCCATCGTGATGCGGTTGCTGAAGTCGAGGCCCGCCAGCGCGTGAGCGATTAGGCGCGCTAAGTTGTCTTCGGAAATCAGGTCATTTCAGTCAGGAATCGTACCTTCATTGCTTAACAAGCCGGAAGCGACCTCCCGTCCGGCGGGGGTGAGCCTATGTAATCCGGGACTCTTGGTGGAAGGATGGCGGACCTTTTCAAGGTGTCCGGCTTCGGCAAGGTGGGCTCTATACTTGGAAAGCTGGAAGTGTAGTTTGTTCCAGTCTTCATCCCAATTGATCTGGTCGGCAATGAAGTTGGTGATCGAGACATTGTCTGCTTCGCCGTCGAAGGTCTCGTAGGCGACGAGCAGCGTACTTCTCCAGGTCAGCATCCTTTCTGTCATTTCCTGCCTACCCCCGGTCTTATGGTGAGCCTCAATCTTTGGACTACAAGACGGGAAAGACAGGATGCATCCGGACGGATGCGGTCTATTCTGAGCGGTAACGGGTGGTCCGCCGCCATCTCCTGACCATCGAACTGCCCCTCCACTGGCTGGGCAGTTCGCTCCATGTTACACCTTGGCTTGTGGTCCAGTTTTTGGGGTTCACTTCAGCCTATTCGTCATCCTCCCAATCGAAAGGAAGCTGAGCCGCGTCGCGTCGCTGACGCTGCCGGCGGCGGGCGGTACGCTTGGAGCCGCCACTCCTGTTGTGGCTGTCATGGCAGCGCTTGTATCCTTCCAGGAACCCTGCCTTCCGACCTTTCTCATATCCTCTGTCAAACGCCATGTTTTCTTTTTCCAACCGCCCAGTCTCGTACCCTCGAGCATAGGCCTCCTTCCGCTCCTTCGCGTATTTTCGAAGGAACGCTTCATCTCCTTGAGCAAGCAGTTCCTCTCTTCCCTTTATGCGCCCTTCCTCAAACCCTACTTGTTTCCCTTCCTCATATCCTCGGGCGTACTCCGGGTGTCTCGTCTTTTTGGTCATACGTCTGCCCTGTACAAGAAGATCACCTGCCTTGCGCGTATAGTTCAGCCGGTGCCGCCCTCTGCCGCGCAGCGCATGCGGGCTGCGTAAATGCTCATGCCCTGCCCCCTGGTCATTCCTTCGTGCAATGCGCGGGCAGTGGGTGGGGCTGGGTGCCAAGGACGGTGGGTTGACCGTCGGGGCGTTTGAGCATGCGGCGATCGGCATGGCAGTGGAGACAGATTTCGAGCCATTCGATGTTGTTTTCTGCGTTGATGCGCTCGGTGAACTGTAATTTCTGCCAGGTGTGGCCGTCGCGCGCCTGATCCGGCTTTCCTTTTGTCATGGCGCTATCTGACTCCTATCTCAACGCGTTTCTTTCCTGTCCAATCCTCTTCTACGCCGGGTATGGACCTAAGCAGAGCAAGGAGGTTATGAACGCCGCGGGTTGAATATCTCAAAGTTCCATTGCTGTCTCATTCCGCTATGCCGCGCCAGCGGGCGTAAATCACCTCTTAACCGGGGCGCTCCGATGAGGTCCTGGATACACGTTTGCGGCGCATAAAGACTGAATTGATCTCTCGCTGCCACACATTTCCCCTTAGAGCGGCTCCGTTCCGTCTTTGCGCCGTCGTCTTATCCAAAGCGGCATCAGAAAGACAAGAAGAAGCGGCGCCAAGTAGAGGAGCGCCCAGATCAGCGCGTTCCGCACCGGCCCGCTCGCGCTCCACGGCTCTTCGGATGGACAGCGTAAAGGGTCTTTTCAGCCAGTCTGGCCGTACAGTTCTTCCATGGCGGACCAAGCGGCGGATGTTCACGGTATAATGTAATGGCGCCAACGACAGGACAGAATCAGGCATCATTAAATTATACATCATCTACATGACATCATCGTGTCATTTGGGGCAAATTTTGTACCAAAATTGTGTCAATATATCTTAAATGGGGTTATTTGGACCATGATTGGGCTGGAACAGGGCTTGCAGCCGGTCACTGCAACCAGGACCGGTCACAGTAGTCATTGCTCCGGGTCTGGCACGTCTCATCAAGCAGATGGAAAACCAGAACCGGCGGGCAGCAGAACGGCACCGGCGCGCAGTGCCCATGCCCATCGCCTTGCATGCCTGGCCGCATCTCCCTCTGCAGCTCGATGCCGGTACGCGAAGGGCACCGTCAAGGGACGCCCCCTAAACGTGCGTCTCGTTCTGCAACGGGGTCGAACACACAAACGGACCGATCCGTTTCCGTCAACAACTATTCTCTTCTACCTCTGGTTGTGCTCTGACCCTAGAGAGCCAAGTACAGTTCCTCCGAGGCGATGTTTTCTCCGGTTACGGGGCAATCGGGTTTCCAAAGGCGGGCGGACAGACGTTGTCAGCAACAATCCTCTCTGTTCTGGGTAGATCTTTTCTCTGGTCAGGATGGTGTTTTGCAACAGGGTAGAACATACAACCGCGTTCCCGGCCGCGCGGCCAAAGTGCAAGGGCACCCACAAGGGGTGCCCCTACAGTACGGCTCGTTTTACAACTCCGTCAACAACTATTTGTATCTACCTCTGGCAGCGCGCTGAGCCTAAGGCGGCAGGTACAGCGCCTTCAGGCTGCGGCGGCCGGTCCTTTCCTGTAATGTTCGGACGGATCCGGCTCAACACGGCGTTTTTTGCTTTACGGATTGATTCATCAGCAAAATACTCAAAGTATTCGACGAAGCATCTCTTCCTCACCAAATTGATATGTCTGTACAGTTGGGTGTCGTTCATTGATCAGCTTGTTGTAGCTCCTGTGAGTGTAGCTGGCCGGCTCGGGGGTGCGACGGTGTATTCGAGCAACGCGACGCGGCGTCGGGGCTGACAACTGCGCGTCCGCTTCCTCTTGGGCGCCGGTTAATCGTCCTGTAGACTGGCAGCCGGCTGATTGATTTTCGGGGTGTATCCTCTCGCAAGGGAATGGGGGGTACAGAGGGGAGGTGGATAATCAATACCGGCGACGCTGCGCCCCCAGGCGCAACAGCGTTGCCGTAAGAACAGCAACTCTGTTGCTGCTGTTCTTACTGTTCTTATGTTCCAGCTTGATTTTCTCTCTGGTCAGGTGCATGAAAGTTCACAGGGTAGAACGTTCAGGTTCACAAGGTAGAACACTCGAGTTCACAGGGTAGAACGTTCAAGTTCACAGGGTAGAACACTCGAGGTTCATAGGGTAGAACACTCGAAGTCACCGAGTGGAACGCCTAAAGCGCCTGGAATTGGACATTCGAAGTTCACAGGGTAGAACACTCGAGTTCACAGGATAAAACATATACTCAGCCAACATGCCACGCTTCCAGTATACGCCATCCTTTCTTTCCGGTACGGACATCAACAGCATTTCGTTCGATTACGAGTCGGCCGGTTCGTTCACGAGCGGCCAGCAGTTGATCAGCTACCTTTCGTTCATTTGCCAATTGAGGACGCGTCTTTTGTCCTGCGATACCGTAGGCCATTCGCCTGCGTTCCTCGCGCGTCAAGACGCGCACTTTATCGGCTTGGGGGTGTCGTTCCTGACGTCCGGTCAACACTGCCTTGGGGTGGTTCCAGCGCGTGGCCGGTTTGCCGTTGTCTTCAGTTTGCACGGAGCCCGTCTTGTCCACGATATGCCCTTGTTTATTGCGCTGGGCTTCGGGGCGGGTGGCGCGGATGCGATAGCCGCCATTGCGTCGTTTGGCCTCATCCCACAGATAGGCCAGGCCCAACTCCACATCGAACGCCGGATCGCTGATCGTTCCGGATTCGATCAGGTTTGGTCTGTCTACGACCGGTCCGCGGTCCGAGCCGCCGGGGAGTTCGATTTGCACAATCACCTTAGAGTCCAGGTTATCGAAAGAGGGATAGCCGCGCACGATAGCTGGTCGCCAATGGTAGCCGTCGGGCATAACGATTTCGGCAAGGTTGATCGCCTGCAGGGCCGAATGCAGTGATCGTGCGTGCTTACTGGGTCGATAGCTGGATATTTCCCGCGACCGGCCGTTGACGGCTTTGTTACGGACGGGCCAAAGCAGATCCCGAATTTCTCTTAAGGTAGGACGCCACTCATAGCGACCGCCTGGCCGTCGCTGGTCGAGGGGCATTGAGAGCAGGGAGAAGATAAGCAGTCTTTTGTCCAGCCGGGCGCCGCGGCCCGGTTGCAACCCGCTGAAGCCGGCGGCATTTGCCAGAAGAAGGGGGGTAACGGGTATGTCGTCACTGCCCAGAAGGTCGGCGAAAAGAGGCAACTGGGCTTGGGAACTATCCACGCGTCCAAGAGTTGGATCGCCGTTGTCGAAGGACAGCGCCAACTGTGCCGATATGGTCGCTGGCTGCTGCGGAAACAGGCCGCTGGGCATAATGCCCTTTTTGCGCGGCCTGCCGTTTTTTTTCACGTCCGGCCTGATCGTTTCCGGACGTGTCAGCCACCCTTCGATCAGCGCGGCCAAAGGGTGTTTC
Organism: Caldilineaceae bacterium; assembly: GCA_965204705.1. Lineage (GTDB taxonomy): Bacteria > Chloroflexota > Anaerolineae > Caldilineales > Caldilineaceae > Bin5. Next base: position 37,224 of record CBDBFE010000002.1, read on the forward strand.
AGTCGATTTTCTCTGCCTATGTCCAGCCAAATCAGGTGAAAGGCTTCAAAACCGGCGATCATCAGGTTTTGGAAGCCCGGATCAGCGCTTTGGTGAAGCTGCCACTGTTTTGCTGACATTTCTCTGGCGGCCAGCAGATGATGGCAGCCCCACTTCAGCTGTAAAACCCTCACCGAGTTTATTTCTGTGCCCGCCATTTTATCCAGAAGAGCACTCAGTGCGTCGGCGCTGCGGGTTTTGTCCAATTTCATGAGCAGTGCATCTGCCCGTGCGGAGAATTCCTGCAATCCTTCACTCATCCATGGCTCTGTTGCGGTTATCGCGTCAGCTACGTCCTGTGGTTCAGGGTTGTTCGCCGTATCCGGCAGATTCAAATCGGGCTTGTGCCGGATCGCCTGGCAAAGATCCTGCCACTGCTGTCTAAATGAGTCCATTGAATACGCTCTCTTCCGTGCCGATCTCCTGCCCCTGGCCATCTGATTTCACGCCGGCCGGTTTTTCTACTTCGGCAAAGCGCCCTTCTACGAAGTTCAGATAGACCGGCCTGGGAGGGGCTCCTTCATTCAGCTTGTCTACTTGCAAAACACGCTCGCCGTTTGGCGCGGGAATCAGTTTTTTGGTTTCTTTGTCCGTGATATTGGCGGATTCGAGTGTCCAGACGGCCTGGACGCCGTTGCGCCAGTCGGTGCTGCCGGACTGGGCGCTGTCGCCTTTGGGGGGGTGGGAGATGATGAGGACGGCGCAGCTGTGGTCTTCGGCCCACTGGTCGAGGGCGGAGAGGAAGGCTCTGACGAGGGCGCGGTCGTTCTCGTTCTGGACGAAGGCGGCGGCGAGGGGGTCGATGATCAGGAGGCGGGCCTGGGTGGCGGCGGCGTAGTCGAGGAGGGAATTCCCGCCTTCGAGCCAGGAGCCGGTTGTGCTGGTGTGGGCACCCTGTGCTGCACCCCAGAGGCCGCCTGTGGGGCGCATGTTGACGTAGTGCAGCTGACCGGTCAGCTGACGGATCCGTTCTGCCCGGTCTGCGCCCTGGCCACAGACGGCGGCGAGGCGGTTTTGCCATGCGAGAAGCCTGGTTTCCCAGGCGGCAAAGACGACCGGGCCTGCGGCGAGAAGTTGGGGCGCTTTCAGGCCGTTCAGCATGGCTGCGCCGCTCTCGGTCTGAATGAAGCGCTCGGCGCCGGTTGCCACGGCCACGGCGAGCTGCAGGGCGATGCGGCTCTTGCCGGCGCCGCCAGCGCCTGTCAGGACGGAGAGGGTGGCGTCCGGCATCCAGTCTTTGACAAGCCAGGAGACCGGCGGCGGGTTCGGGCTATGATCGGTCAGCACATTGGCCAGGGTTGGGCCGGGGTTGAGCAGTCTGCGGATTTCGGATCTGGCCTGCTCGCGTGCGGCGTCATGTTCTGAGCGCAGGGCTTCGGCTATGTCTGCACCGGTTGGCGCGGCGGCGCCGGCATCAACGGCGGCAGGGAGCGCGGCCTGGAGGATGGCCCTGGCTGCGGGGGCGTCGTTGCCGACCGCCAGGGATGCTTTGAGCTTGTCGTATGCCGCGGCTACGGGATCGGGCTGGATGTGTTCGGATTCGGCTGCGATCTGCGGCCGTCCGTTTTGTCGTTCATTCATGCTTTGGTTCCTGTAGTGGGGCTGACGCGGGATCGTGGCCGGCGGCCAGCCTCTTGACGGTTACGCGGTAGCCCTGGTCGGCCCAGCGCTGCGCTGTTTTATTCACTGCCCTGGCGCCTGCTTCGTCGGCGTCGGGCCAGAGGGTGATTGCGTTGAAGCAGCCGGGTTGGATGCGGGCGTAGCCGGTGCCGGCGCAGACGGCGACGAGGGCGGGATCGCGGGCGTAGCGCAGGATACGCAGGCCGTCGGCGAGGCCTTCGCAGACGTGCAGATCGCAGCTTGCGACCTGGAGCCGGCCGCGCCAGAGGAGGCCGTAGAATGGGCCTGTTCCGTAGGTGCGTTTGTCGGCGTTGTCCGGCCAGTGGCGGGCTTTGCGGCCGGTCTTGTCGATGGTGACGAGCTGTATTTTGCGCGGGGCGCGCTGGGGTCGTCGAGCGGGCGCATTGCCATGACGAGCGCGCCGGCGGCTGTGCTGTCCGGGCGGCCGCGGGGAAATTGGCGGTGGCTGCGGGGGAGCCAGCGGACTGCTGCGGGCAATGGTTCGGCTGGCGGCCAGAGGCTGCGATCCGCCAGCCACTTTGCTGCCGGGTGTTGGGGGGCGGGTCCTGACGTGGATGCATGCGCCACGGCCCACAGTGCGGCGGCGTAGGCGCTCGTATTTTTGCCCTGGCCGGTCGCTGAGCGGCCCTGTGCGCCGTTTCCGGCGTCTTTTGGGGTGATATACCTATTGGCCCATTCAGACGGCCTGAGGCGGCCTGAGGTCTGGTGAGCGCCTTGCGGCGGCGTTGCATCTGTGCCCGGGGGCGGCTGGCCGGCGCGGAAGGCAGCGAAACAGGCGTCGCAGCGGCAGAGCCAAAGGGCGGTGGCCTGCTGGAGGGCGTGGCGGATGGCGGGGGGATCGCAGTTGCGGCTGTGGCAGTGGACGCGCAGGGGGGATTCGCCGGGGCGGTCGCCGTCCTGGAAGGATAGGGCGTTTTTGTCGTCGCCGCCGTGACAGATGGCGGTCGATGTGCGGTACCAGCCGCCGGATATGGTATGCGGGTAGGGCAGCCTGGCGGCTACCTCGGCGGCGGTTGCAATCGGGATGCGGTTTGTATCTGTATGCATGTGTGTTACATTGCGGGTGAGATCAACAGGGTCTCGTGTGCTGATTGGCCCCGCTCCGGAGGCAGCCGGAGCGGGGCTTTAGTTTTCTTGCTGCGGACAATATGATGTACAGCGCCCGGGCGGCTTGCCTGGGCGTTTAGCGTTTGTTTTCCTGTTCTTCGACGCGTGCGGCCGCGTGCAGGAGCGCGTCGCGCACGAAGTCGGAGAAGCGTTGTTCGCTTGCTTCGGCGGCGGCGATGATGCGGCGTTTGTCACTGGCGGTTACGCCGACTGAGATCTGGGCCGTTTTTCGGAAATCGGCGGAATTTCTGACTCTTGGATTCTGTGCGGTCTTCGGATTGGGTGAGTCACTCCTGGTTTGCATGAGCGTTCTCTCTTCAAGGTATCTGCGTACGTGGTTCGGGATGCGTAACTGTCTAACTCAAGATCAATAGCATGGATTGGGAAACTGATCAAGTGGGATTTTTGTTTGGTATGGTAGAGAGTTTGTGCTATTTGGGGCAGAGGGAACGGCTGGGGTCAGGGACTAGGGGACAGGGGCGTCCACAAGAGGTGTCCCTACGGGCCTGTTTGGATTTTTCTGGCTTGAATCTTGTGATAGATATAGCCGATTGATCCGCGAAGTCACGCGAAGGGGCGCGGAGAACACCAAAGGCGTACCGGATTTTCTTTGCGTGACAGCGCAGCCGTTCGCGGCGCAGTCGCACTTTGCTACCGCAATTCGCTGTTCTGACAACCGTCAACGATCTTCAGGAGGATGGGCAGGATTGCAGGGGCGTCAGCGGGGTCCATTTTTTCCGGCAACCTCCTTGCAGGCCACGGCGTGGCACTGTCGTTTTTTGGTCGTTGAACAGGGTCTGCATGTGTTTGGTGAATTGATCTTTTGTACAACTTCAGTTGTAGAAGCGTGCTGCTGACACTGCAGGTATACTTATCTGTGCATATGTTCATATTTGCCTCAATGCGACTCGCAGCACCTATTCTTCAGCCACGCGCGTTGCCTTTGCTCGACCAGTAAACTACCGCCTCCGGATCCATTTTGTCGTAGGCGGCAGCAGGCACAGATTACGGTTGCCTGGCGCAGGAAAGGGACGAATCCCCGCGAGGGGGTTGGAACCGTTTCAAGGCAAGATGTGGGCGGCGGATTACTCTTCTACGAAGGTGGCGGTCGCGCCCAATACTTCGTCGCCGTCCTGCAGGTCGGGGGCGTGGACTATGGTCCATTCGCCGTGCAGGCCCTCGGGGGCGACGGCAACCGGCAGGCGCTCCTGGCCACGCAGGACAGTGACGACAGTTTCGCCGTTCGTTTCCTGAATGGCGGTGGTGGGGACGAGCCAGCGGTCTTCAGCCAGTTCATTTCTCAGGGTCGCTACAGCTGTCATGCCCGGCAGTACCGGGTCCAGATCGTTATCGAGAAGTCGTATGGTGACCGGATAGTTGATAACACCACTTTGGGTCTTGTTGAAGGGATCGATGCGGTTGATCTCTCCGGCAAAGGTTTCGTCGGGAAAGGCGTCGATGACGATGTCTACGGGACGGCCGCTCTCGATCCTGGGAATATCGACTTCGGCCACTTGCACGGTCAGCTCGAGGCGGCCGGGGTCGGCGAGGGTGGCAACAACGGTACCGGACGCCACTTTGGTTCCCGGGGCGGCATTGAGAGTCAGAACGGATCCGGTGATGGGGGCGACCATGTGGGCGGCGGCCAGATCCTGCAACGCTTTTTGCAGGTCCAGCTCCGCCTGTGCGACGTTCAGTTTCCCCAGCTCCAGCTCGATTTCGTCGGCGCTGGTCAGCAGCCGCCTGAGTCTGAGTTGGGAGGCGGCCAGGTCGATGCGGGCCTGCTCCACTGCGCGCTTCAAGTCTTCCCGGTCCAGCGACAGAAGGAGGTCGTCTACGTGGACGGTGTCGCCGACTTCGACCAGCAGTTCTTTGACAAAGCCATCGATGTGTGCGACTACCTGGGCTTCTTCGATGAGGTTGATGTTGCCGGCAGCCTTCAGCTGGCCAATCGAGGCGTCCGCCGGCCGGATGCGGGTGGTTTCTGCGCTGCCTTCCAGTGCGGGCAGATTACCGGCCTGGGTCGTGCCCGAGGTTGCAAGGAGGCCAAAAAGGACGATGGCGGCGAGAGCCACAGCTATGAGGGCAATGGCAATAGTAATGAGCAAGAGATGCCTGCGGTTCATTGGGATGCTCCTGTCGATGGACGGCAGATGGCGGCGGGCTGCCATGCCGTCACTCATGACGTAGAGTCTCGATGGGGTCGAGCCGGGTGGCGCGTATGGCCGGGTAGAGACCGAAGAGGAGGCCGCAGGCGGCGCTTACGCTGACAGCGGCAGCCAGGGAAGTCGGCTCGATGAGCACGACTAGTGGGAAGTCCGGGCTTGAAAAGCTTTCGACAATTTCTGCGAGGCCGTAGCTGATGGCGATGCCTATGAGGCCGCCAACGAGCGTCAACATGAGCGCTTCGACCAGAAATTGAAGAAGAATGTCGCGGTTGTGTGCGCCGACGGCTTTGCGCAGGCCGATTTCTCTTGTGCGCTCGGTGACGGAGACAAGCATGATGTTCATAATGCCGATGCCGCCGACCAGGAGGCTAATGGCGCCGATGCCGGCGAGGAAGGCGGTCAGGGTGGCGGCAACGGAGTTGGCGGTTTCGAGCAGCCAGGCCCGGTAGTCGATGGTGAAGTCGTTGGGCTCGTCTTCAGCGAGGGCGCGGCGCAGACGCAGGGTCTGTTCGACCTGTTTTGCGGCGGCATCGAGGCGTTCGATGCTTACGGCGTTGACATGGATCTGGGTGACGACGTATTCGCCACGATGACGGGGGACGGCGAAAGCGGTCCGTACGCGGTTTTGCGCCACAGCCAGAGGAATGACTACACTGTTGTCCGTGGTGCCGAACCTGCCCCAGCCGCTTTTCCGGAACACACCTACGATGGTATAGGGATCGTTCGTGATGCGCAGACTTTCCCCCACGGCATCGGTACCCGCAAACAGCCTTTGGGCCACATCCGCGCCGATGACAACGGATTTTGTCCTTTGCGCAACTTCGTCTTCGGTAAGAAAGCGTCCATGTTCCAGTTCCAGATTGTGTATCGCGGCATAGGCGGATGTGGTGCCCACCACTTCGGTGAACAGGCTGTTGTTACCGGTCCCCAGATGGATATATTGTATGTAGAGAGGGACGGCCTGGTCTATATCGGGATGAAGGGAGCGGTCGGAAAGGGCCGCCACGTCGGCCATGGTGAGGGGCTGACCGGGTGTCGAGGTGAAGTCGGAATAGGCGCCGGACTCGACCTTGAGGAGGGTGAGACCCTCGCTGCCGATATTTTGCATTATGTCGGCCGACGCGCCGCGGCCGATGCCCAGGGTCGTCAGAACGGAGGCGACGCCGATGATAACGCCCAACATGGTCAGAAAGGACCGCAATTTGCGGGCGGCGATGTTTTCGGCGGCAAGCGGAAAGTATTTCAGGAGTTTCACTTCAGGTCTCCTCCAGCCTGACTGCTGGCAGCCATTCGAGATGATTGTTTTATCGAGCGGCAGCGGGCGCTGGCCGACGCTCGTCGGAGATGACGGCGCCGTCGCGCAGGGTGATTATACGCCGGGCTCTTGCCGCAATCTCGCGGTCGTGGGTGACGATCACCAGTGTCAGTCCTTCAAGGTGCCGCTGCTCGAAGAGGGCCATAATCTCTTCACCGGTTTGCGTATCGATTGCGCCGGTTGGCTCGTCGGCGAGAAGGAGGGAGGGGCTGTTGACAAGGGCGCGGGCGATGGCCACTCTCTGGCGCTGTCCTCCCGACAGCTCTTCGGGTCTGTGACCGGCACGATCGGCCAGGCCGACCTGCGCCAGGGCGTCCAGGGCGCGGCGGCGCGACTCTTTACGGGAGAGGCCGGCATAGAAAAGGGGCAGTTCCGTCTGGCGGCGGGCGGTTGCACGCGCCAGAAGATTGAACTCCTGGAAGACGAATCCGATCTTTTTGTTCCTCAGGGTGGTGCGCTGTCTATCGGTCAGTTCGTCGGCGTTCTGTTTGTGGATGCGGTATGTGCCCTCGGTGGGCCGGTCGAGCAGGCCGAGGATGTTCAGAAGGGTGCTCTTGCCGGAGCCACTGGCGCCAACGACGGCCACGTACTCACCGTGGTCGATGGTAAGAGAGACGTTTTTCAGGGCGTGCAGCGCCGTGCGACCGATGTGGTAGGTCCTGGTTACGTTGTGAATTTCGATGAAGGGCGGTAGGCTAAGCATAGGCCGAGACTCTATGTTAACCTGAATTCGGAGTAAGCAAGCGTCTTTTCAAGGACAAGTGCAGTGCTGCCGTCAGTTCCATTGCCAGTCTGATTGCCTGCATTGGGCAATCCAGGAAGCGTTCCTTCCGACTCTCTGGCAAGGATATGGCTCTCTTGCCGGCCATCATCGAACTCTGAACCCCAGCTATCAAGAGACAGTATACACTATTGATATGGTTTTTGTATGTCATTTACTTAGCAATCTGTATCAGTTCTATGCCAATTTCGAAATGGCCAGGAACTAGCTACCTTTCCAGCGGAGACGGAGCGCTCCGCCATGGAGACCATCTTCGACCAACTCGAAAGTAAGGCACAGATTGAACATACCCCATCATCACCAAGACGCGATAAATCTTAACGTCAATCTCATCGCCGGTCTGCTTGCCTTCACCTCGCAAACGAAGAAACTTCCTCTCCATCTCTCTAACAAGGATTTGGCTTCCTTGCCGACTTTGACTTAACTCCGAACTCGGGTTAGTTACGTTTAGGTTAAGAAGCAGGCCTCTCCTAACTAGTAGAAGGCCCCAAAACGTAAATCCATTACCATTTCGGCGAAATCAAGAATCTCAAGCGTCGAAAGAAACAGTACCTTGCTTCCCAAAAACTCGACCTGGAAGTTCACTGGTTTGAATTCAAAAAGGCGGACAGCAGGAGTACCTCACGAACTCACCTACAGTACGAGAGATCGAAGATTGAGCGTCACAAGCCCCGTCTGAATCAGCGGCGTGGTGATGGGGGACGAATGGCCCGATAATCCTTTTGCCATGGCACGATTCGATCTCGGCCCTCCGTACCAACTCCGCAACCTCCCCGCATGAGCAGAGAGAATGATAATTCCTTCTCCCCTAATGCCAAGAACGAAGGCAACCCAAAGATACAAGCTTTACAGACTGTAGGGGCAATTCAGAAGTGGAGCAGCCAAAGATAGGCATCCTCAACAGTCGGAGAGGAAGGCGTCGCGCTCTCCATCGGCTTTTTTTTAGCCAGAACGCGGTAACGTATGCCGTCTTCCGCTTGAACACTTGAGACAACATGCAGGCCCTTCTGCTCTTGCATGGGTGCATCTGGCACAGTAAACTCCCACACGTACCCCTCCGTCTCTTTCAAGAGGGATTGTGTGCTTCCCTGAAAGCGTGACCGCCCCTGATTGAGGATTGCCAAGTGTGAACAGGTATGTGCGATATCTTCAGTGATGTGCGAGGAGAGCAGTACCAGCCGGTTGTGCGACAAACGGACCAGTAAATTTCGGAAGCGCACTCTTTCCTGCGGGTCCAAACCAACAGTCGGTTCATCGACTATGAGGACGGTAGGGTCACCGACAAGTGCTTGAGCGATACCGATCCGCCTCTTCATACCGCCAGAAAATGTCTTAATCTTGCGTTTCTTGAAAGATGTTAATCCGGTCAGTTCCAGAACTGATTCTATCTGACGTACTCGATCTTGCGCAGGGATCTGCTTGACGGTAGTTACAAAGGATAAGAATTCGTAGGCGGTCAGACTCTCGTACATTTGAATCTCCTGAGGAAGATACCCCAGTCGAGACCGAATAGACCACTTATCCTTGTTGTCATTCACTGCCCAATCTCCAACAAAGGCTTTGCCGCTAGTAGGACATATCAACGTGGCGAGGATTCGCATGAGAGTAGTCTTGCCAGCGCCATTGGGTCCCAAGAGGCCAAACATCCCGGATTCAACAGTAAGAGACACGTCATCGAGGGCAACCACCTGCTCTCGAAAAAGCCCAGACCGATAGATCTTTGAGAGGTTCTTGGTAGTAATGTCCATGGTTAGATTCTCTGGTGGTGTCGATTACGTTAAACGGAACTAGCAGGCTGACGCAGACGGAGTCCATGCGTACCCAAAGTCCTCTTCCATAGTGTGCATAACGGACTCCTCGGAGAGGGGGACGCCGTCTGGGGGGTGTTTCTGAGACAGAACGGAGATAAAGTCGGCCATCTTCTGACGACCAGCAGTGGACTTAAAGTCGTTAAGAGAGGAAACAAAGTGAGCCAGGCTGCAATTGTCACGATCATCAAATGCTCCGATAGGGTAATCTTCAAACTGGATTATCCCACCAGACCGACTCCCCGTCTTCATAGCGCCCCACTTTCCACGCTGCCTTTCAATGTACGACTGATCACCCACGACCTCTAAGAACAACTCCTGTGCGATAACCACTGCAAGTGCTTGCCGTAATGGGGGTAAGTTTGATTGCAATTCAACCTCTTCAATCCATCTTCCTGATGGAGCCTGCGGGTTTATGCCTCCGAGATTCACGTACACACAGTCCCCCTCTGTCGATGCTGCATTCAGAGACCCGCAGACAAGTTCAAAACTCTTTGCTATGCCAGCTTTGCTCAGTATGTTCTCAGGCCATCGAATTTGTTCTGATAGCCACGCATAGCTCAGCGGCACCGCCAGATCCAGTGTGGTAATCGAGGCCCAAGCGATCTTTCCGTCAATACTATTTGCGAAGCCCAGAACTTTCCCTCCTGACACGCTTCCCTCTAGGTAAGGAAGTTCGATGACATGTCGTGGTGAAGAGTCTGAGGACGCAGATTTGAGCCAGACAGCCAGAGCGTTGTTCAATTCTTGCAACTTGATTGCAGTTTGCTCTGTTCGCTCGCTGCTCAACTGTCCAATCCATATCTCGCCAATGGGTTGCGACAGCCTTCTGTATCTCCCTTTGGCGACCAGAAATTGCGGAGGCTTGCCCCATGAATAAACAACACTGTTTGGCTGCTCCTCGGCTGTCCCTGAACTCATAAACGGCCCTTCAGTGGCAGCAAGAGTGATTTTCAGGCTGTGATTCATTGATGCCGTATGCGGGCCAGGGTTGAGCGGCCAAGCAAACCAGTCGCTGTCACGCAGCCATTGCAAAGTCTCTCTGTCTGCGTAACTGATGTGGACCTTTTTGAATGAAGGCGGGTCGTATCCGCGAATATCTCTAACGGGCTGCACATCCTCGCGAAGAACTGTGGGAATGCCGCCATACTGCAATTCCACCTCCGCTTCGCTGCCTGCGCCAATGACCGAGGGCAATGATTCCAGATGAACCGTTTCCCCCGATTGTCTTATGGAAACTGTTTCTCCAAGAACATTGGCTTCGGTGATACGTAGCCCAAGATTTAAGTTCAAATCAATCGAATCTTGTGGCTCGTCGGTCTTGTTGCGCAATAGCATCACAGTTCGCACTTGTAAAACCTGGGATTTGAGTTCCGCGGCCTGTTCAACGTTGACGACTTCCCAAACATTCACCTGCTCACTTGCAGGTTCAGGAACAGAATGATGCGATCGTGTGATCGTATACGACCTTAGTCCCCACACAAATACTGTGAGGGCCACAACCGCCATTCCCACCAGAAAGATTCGATTCTCATGGGCCCAGCCAGCCCTACGATCCAATTGTGCATAAACCCCTACCGCCAAAGCTATCGAGAGGGGAACCATGGCCAGATATAGCATGAGCAGAGATCGAAGCAGAGGACGTTCCGCCCCTACGCCAGCTACCGAGTTGATGCCCAGGGTTAGCAGGGTGTAGTTTAATGGCGTCATCAGTGTTGCCTTGGGCATGAGCAGACCCAGCCACACCAGAGCCCCCACGCCTCCAGCTATTACCGTTACGGCAAATGTGTTGCGAACCAGAAGGGAAAGAGAAGCGATTATGCACGCTGCCATGATCGTGACGGGGAGAATGAGCAGCAAAAAATATCCATATAGCGGCATCACGGAGTCCGAAGGAATAATCCCCCACACAACCAAGACTGCATGAAGAACCAAGCCGCTAATGGCGAAGACACATACCAACCCAATGATGAATGCAACAATTTGACTCAGAATCAGAGATGGTAATTCCAGAGGAGACGCCCACAGCCAGTCCTTGCGCGTTCCTCTATATTGAGTGTGCAGAGGTGCAATCAGTAAGGCCAGCAACGGAAGTTGAAAGAAGAGAATATTGTTACTGACCCGGACTATCATGGTTCCGCCTCCACCGACCTGGGCGTCCATGAAGGCCACTACTAATGCCAATGCGAAGGTCAGTGCCGCGTAAATGGCAAATGAGGGCCGACGAGCAAAAAGGAGTATGTGGGTATAGGTCAACAGGACAAAGTGTCTCATGAATCCTCACTCAGGAATGCCGTCAGCAGAGGTTCTTCGTTGTTTACCAACCGACACGAGTCAATGATAAATAGTGCGGAGACACCGACCAGAATGAATCGGTTCATCCACCAAACCGACTGTCCTAGCAGGTCGCCCCCATAATACGTCAGGAATGGATAAAACAGAGGAAAACTCATCCAAATTTGACGGAGCACCAGACCGCTTCCCCAGAAAAGGGTGACGAAAAGACCGGCGCCAATCCACGTGCGCAACCGCAAGCTACACCACAGCCCTATTGCGCCGAACAGGAATGTTGCTGATACATTCGCCAGGATGAGTTCAGCAAAATACACGCCTGGGCGCCCCGCCAGAAACCAAATGAATGTTAAGAAAATTGTCCACGCTATAGCCGCGCCAATAACCAATACGATCAGCCGTTCAAGAGTAAGCTTGGCTTGTCGAAACGGTGTGGTCAAAACGACTTCCAAAAAGGAGTCTCGCAGAACCAAAGACGCGGTTAGCCAACCCACAAGCGCAGGTAGCAAGATCTCCCCAAAGACAAGTGCAGAGTGGACATATTCAACGGAGTAAGGAGGCTCGGTCACCCTGGACGGGTAGAGAAGAATTGCAATTACTACACCAAGTGCGAGAGTCAATAATAGCTGCGACCGATATACGTGAACATGGTGAACGAAACGCATCATCAAGATCAAGTCAGAATCACGACGAGAAAGAATTGGTAATCCGTCATTCCCTCCTTCCGTCAGTTCCAATACTCAGGCACTTCATACGGATAGATGCCAAAAACCATTCGCAAGGCTCCCAAGCTGTTTTCCGCCGAAGAGCGCGTTGTCCACCCATGCCATATCTGAAGCACTTCCCGTTCTGTTGAGAGCAAGACTTTGGTTGGCGTGCCATCCACAAGAACTGCCGCAAACAACTCCCCCTCCGGATCGATCAGAATGGGAAACGCTATTTCATTATCCTCGGCATAATTCGACAACATGTCCGTGTCGATTTCCATAGTCACGCCCAACACTCTTACGTTGTTCTCCTTGCCTTTTTCCGTCATCAACCTCCAGAGCGGCATATCTCTCTGACAATACTCGCACTCCGTGTGCAGAAGAATCAACAAAGTGTAATCGCTCTGAGGATCACTAAGGCTATAATTGACCCCACTCAAATCCTGTAGGCTAACGTCGGGCACCCGCTCACCAATTAATGTCGGTGCAATCGGTAAGGAAGTGTCAAACGTCGCAAGCATGAATCGAGTTTGATAGACCTGATAGGCCAGAAGTCCGCCAAGACAAACTATCAGGACGTACAACAGCATATTCTCTTTGAACAGGAACGACAACCGGCTTTGCTTTATGACTTTCACGTGAACATCTCCGTCTCTTATAACAAGAACACCAATCCGAGCGACGAACAGGGGACTCGCTTGGATTGGTGTTCTTCCTGGCAGAAGTGCAGGTTAGCAGCTCCTGCAGGGCTTGTTGATAACCGTATAGCCGGTTGTCCCATCGGTGCACCAGAACCTGATCTTTATTTTCTTGTATCGGTCCTGCCACAACCACCCGCACGGCCAGCATGAAGTACTCGAACTGTAATAGCAATCGCTTCTGAGCGGCCTAGCTTCCGCAGCTTGATGGCTGGTGAATGCCGCCGCGATAGACAGGACTAAGGCCCCCACAATCACGGCCTTCTTGACGTTTGTCATCAGTCGCTGCATTTTACTCCTCCTTTTTGTTCGGTTCAGCCTGTGAATACATCAAGCCTTTAAGAGCAGCCTCATCCCGCGGCTATCTCTTTAACCTGAATTCGGAGTTAAATGGTGGCTGGCAATAGAGTCATCTCTTTTTCAGAGAGATTGAGCGATGGCTTTTTGAGTTGCCAAGTGTAAGCAATCAGACCAGCGACGAGATTGACGAGAAAGTTGGTCGTGCTGCGGTGGCGGGTGTGTTGAATCTGGGAGATATTTTTGAGTTGGTCAACGATGGTCTCAATGATGAAACGCTTACGCGTCAGCAGCTTGTCTTCGAGAACGACAAGCTGATTTTTCATGTTTTTGCGAATCGGTGTAATCAGTTGCAGTCCTTGAGCGAAGAGTTGTTCGAAGAGCGCTTTGGAGAGATAGCCGCGGTCGCCGACAAGCTTCCCCCACAGTTCTCTGGTCATCTGTGGGACCGGTTTACGGTCATCGGTGTTGGCGGGTGTGAGTTGAACCGCCAGCAAGTCACCCTGGTCATTGACAATCAGATGGAGTTTGAAGCCATAGAACCATCCCATGCTGCTCTTGCCGCGCGTGGCCATCCCGGCAAAGACTCGGTGGCGGCCGATGCGCCGGTTATGGCAGACAACCAAAGGGGTCGAATCAATGAATGCCACCCCTGTCCCCTGACCAAAGCGCACACGCAGATAGAGACACATGGCTGGCAGGGAGGATGGAATCAACTCCACAAAGCGCGTGTAACTGACCAGAGCAGGAAATTCACTGCGCATGTGCTCACTTACGTGCTGCGTATAGTACGCTTTGAAATCGCGGTAATGCGACCGATGAAAGCAAATCAGAATCGTCATCACTTCACTCATGCTTAAACAAGGCGCCGGCCCTCGCTTGCGAGTCACGCCTAACAGCTTGGCTTGCTCCCTTGTAGCCAACCACTGACAGAAGTCATCGACATGACAGAAAAGTTTGAGTATACTCATCACTGAGCACCTTTCTCTGCTGGAGAATTTTGGTTAGAGACCTTCTATTCTACCAGCTTGGTAAGGTGCTCAATTACTCCGAATTCAGGTTCTTTAGCAAGTTTTGTATGGCCATTTGGTTGTCACGACGCCCCAACTCCCGTCGACACATTTCCATCTCACAATCCCTTTCTTGTACTTATTCAGCCAAAGGTATCCGCAACGTCCGCAAGTGTTGGTGGTGGACCATGTGAAACTCACGGCATTCGGCCTCGCCTGAGCAATCTCAAAGCTGATAAGGACTGTAAAGCAGCACAGGGACAAGACCACAATTACGACTGCTCACTTGATACGGTTCATGCATCCCTCCATTCAGTGGTGAAAACGGAAATGTAGTTTTTAAAATGGGCTCTGTTAAGCGCGAATTTTTCCGAATTGCCCAAGCCTACATAATCAGCAATCCGAATCACCTTAAGCAGCGGTAACAGATTGCCGAGACGCAGCTATCTGCAACTACCGCACCAACGTTTTTCGATACCACCAACAATCTTGCCGTCACAGATGTATTTCCTCAGAATACGCTTGTACCGAAATAGGGCAAGGAATCCACACCTTGGACAAGTGATTCTGGTCTCGATAAGAGTACAGCCGTTGATCATCTGTACGCGGGCCTGTGTGGTCTCATAGCTCGTGAATGCTGCCAGGAACGATAGAGCCATTAACGCAACGATGACAGTCCTCTTGAACCCTGTGATCGGTTTCTGCATGACACGCCTCCTTTGATGTACGAGCGAGGAGTCCAGTTTCGAAACCCGTCTCTTCACGATATCCGTCACAGGTCACCGCTAAATGCGGAGGGGAGCCCCTCGTAGCTTTGGGGAAAGCACAACATTCCACAGGCATCGAACTCTGAACCCAACTCTCAAGAGACAGCATACACTAATTTATATGACTTTTGTATGCCAATATGCGTAAAAGCTCTGCCAGTTTTGTGTCAATCTCGGAATAGCGAGGAACTTGCTAACTTTCCGGCGGAGACGGAGCGCTCTGCTATGGGGACCATCGTCGACCAACTCGAAAGTAAGGCATGGATTGAGCATACCCCGTCACCGCAGCGCGATAATTTTTATCGTCACTCTCATCGCCTGTCTGCTTGCCTTTACCAGGCAAACGAAGAAGCTTTCTCGCCAGCTCTCTAACCAGGATTTGGCTTCCTTGCCGACTCTGATTTAGTGCCGAACTAATATTATATATTATATAAATGTCAATCCATGGCAAATTGGTCAAATTTTATGCCAATGTCGTATCAATTTGGGGATTTGGCCAGAGTTGCTGTTGTGGCAAAGAAAGGAGCCAACGGGGGTGCGATGGTGACTCCCTGATCAGCTGGTCTTTGTCGCTATGTGCGGGTGAGGTCAGGGGTGAAGGCGTTGTGGTGGGTCGGGACTGGTCGCGCTGACCCGGCACGAACCCGCGCGGGAAATTCTGGCGATTTGATAGAGTTTGCACCTGTGGACGCTAATGGCGAGGCGATACAAATTGTAAAAGAGGATGAGGGGCGTTAGGGGTTGAGTGGGATGAAACGGCACGAGCCGCTACGGGGTATAGGGGTTTACTTCATTACGGGTTCGTCCAGGGCGGAGCGGTACCAGTAGTCGCGGCATGCGACGGTTAGGGACCAATAGACACGTATCCCATCTCGAATTATCTGAAGCCGCTGAGAAAAAATTGGTGAGTTGGGCTCACGTAGCTCTCTTTTACTGCTTCGGCAGGGATGTCCAGCACGTTTACTGGCAGACAGTTTTCGTCTGTTTTTCCAAAATTTTCTTCTTGGTTTTGGTCAATACCGCTATTTGAATCGGAGCAGAAACACCGTTTGCTCTGAAGTGTCGGGAGGCTAGTCTCTCCGCTATCAATTGTAGACGCTCGCCCAAATGGTCCAGTTCTGTTCAGCGAACAGCCCGAAGCACGATGTCTTCTGGTGCTTCTTCATATCGACTAGGGCATTTGAGGTGCAACACATCGGCCTGAATAACACCGCCCGGCAACAGTTCTCCCTCTGTGATAATCGAGGCAGCACGATAGAAATTGTCCGGTCGAGGCCCATAAAAGACTATCGAAATCTGCTGACCAGGATCTTCTTCATCCTGAATCTTGAAGCGCAGTGTCACCTCTTCGGCGTTCCACTGCTCGCTGCCTTCGACAAGCACGCCATTTACCCTCAGGCGTTGGGATACCATAGAATCGCCCCGTTGATAGACCTCGTCTACAGTCAACCAGTAGGATGTAGCTGTGGCCAGGCCATAAATCATCAGCGCGACGATTACGCCAACCAGCAATAGTCCAGCAACCAAGAACTGCGGTTTGATACCGGTTCGCTTGCGGGCCAAATGGGCGGGGATTGGACCTTCCCACAACTCTTCTTCGTTGAATTCATGCTGACTTGGTGACGCTGCAGTCATTAGACTTCCTACTTGCTTAGCTCCAATTGGGGGTCGCGGACATAGTGCACTGTTCTGGGACCGTCTATCTGTGCTGCAGAGAAATATTCGCTGTATTATATGCGCCTCACGCGGCACAACCAAACACAGGCGAAGCACAGTCTCAACTATTCGAGTCCCCAATGAGTCTTCTCGACATGGAACTCGCGGGCAGATTCGGCTAGGAATGCCGGCACCAGCATATCACGTTTTGCTAGTCCACCGTTGATAAACCCGTAAAACCTGCCCATTGCTTCGCCGCGGACAATGGCGGGGATGACTGCACTTTGCAGTCATCCTTTGGCGATTAGCGCCTCCCTCGGGTTTGCGGCCTGCCAAACCACGCCTGGCTCCTAGGATAAGAAGCCACCCGTTAAGGGTTTGCTGAAGTGATCTTGCGGATTTCCAATGCGTTCCCTGCGAATGTAAATCAAGCCTTCGAGTTTCTACTGGCTGATTTGTGAGGTGGGTCCCAATGTTTGGACCACGAAACGGGAAAAATAAGGTGCATCGAGACGGATGCGGATGGTTTTGATCAAAGCACGAAGTGCTCTTCAGCCGTCGTGCGATATTCGGGACTTTGATGCGGTCTGGCATGGTTGTAGAAGTCGAAATATACGGTCAGCCCGGTATGCAGTTTAGGCGCAGTGGCTGTTTATAAAACGCATGAGCGCACTTATCGGCACACCTGTCGCTCCCATCATTCCGATGCCAGCCGTGCTTCCTCCACGGTCCTGCGGGCGAGTTGCTCAAATGCCCGTAGGTGCTGTTCGGCTTCCTGCCAGAAACTCTCTGTTATGGCGTCTACAGCAACCCTGCCGTTCTGTCGGCGCGATGACCCTTTGCGTATTTCGTATGTGCTCCGCACCGGTAAGACAGGCGACATATGCCCGAAGTCAGGCGTTTGTAGAGCGCTGACAGATTCTGACTACGGGGTTACCCTGGAAAAGGGCGTGCTCTTTCTCCCGTTTAGTCCGCGTCGCGCGGGAGATAATCTGTACCGCCACTCATTTCGTGTGATACGAATGCAATGGTGGACTTGTCGGTGATGCCAGGAATCTGCGCTGCAAGAGTCAGCGTGCCGTCTTCCTGGGAAAAGGTCACTTCAACATCGCTTGACAAAAATTTATGCGAAGTGAATTCTTTGCGATTACGTTCTGAAATGTAGCGACCGCATTTATACAAACCTGCTGTAACCATGGGCTCAGCCGGCCAGATCAATTCGTAGTAGGTGGCTTGAAACATATAGTCAAGATGACTCATCGGAGTAAGCGGATCTCCCTCAATGCTGACAAGCACGACCCAGTGAGTCGTCATAAACATGGAATTTCCGGGTTTCTGACTGTAGTGCGCCTCTTCGGGAAGATCGCGCAGGTGAAAGGTCGCAGTCAGGAGTTCGCCGTTCAAGTCAGAACTTACGCCGATGATGTCGGCGGAGCCAGGCACATCCCACGTAACCGACCCTTCCACGCTCTGCCCTGGCGATGTAACTTGGCGGATAGTCGCCGTAAACCGACCGATGATAGGGCGACGGTGGTATCAATTCGACGATGTACAACAGGACTACACACGCGGCCACCAGCAGTACACACGCGGCCATCAGCAGCACTTTCAACATCATTGCGCCTTTCCTATTCGGATCACATCCGTAACGATGTTGCGATCGCCCCAAAGCCGGCCAGAAGCGTCCAGAACGGCATGATGAAGAACAGCACGCGCTGCGTAAAAAGCGGGTTGAAAACCACGATCAGGCCAAAGACGATGGTGAAGATGCCCATGACCAGGCTGCCGAGCGATTTCTTCCCGTTGCGCCCTTCACAGATCTGAGCCGCCCCGCTCAGAAACGCGGCCGCCCCCACGAAGCGTTGCACAACAGCTCCATCATTCAGAGTATGCGACAAAGAGCAGGAAAAGGTTCTTGGTGCAACCAATCGATTCAGACATTTCAGCAAACTCTTGGGTAGAAGCTCCCGCTATCAGAAACTGGAGTAAAGAGGGAGGGTCATAATCATACTCCTGCTTGCCTATCGCCATGATGATGCCAAGGTAGTCTGTAAGTGGCTCATAATCCATATATGGTTCAAGCCACTCGCCACAGTTGAGTTGAGCTTGGACAAAGAGGGGATACAGCTCCTCTTCATAAGCGACCAGCTCTGATGCCGTAGGGCCTTGACTTTTGTTCGCCATCATATCGGCCATAAACAGTAGCGAGTGGAGCATTTCCCAAGCCCTGCAATCCGTATCAGGAAGTGAGGGAGCAGGGCTGCCGCCATGCATTACGCAGTCGACCGGCTGACTGGCGGCGGTGGGCGTATGCACAGGTTGAGGTATCGGAGTAGAAGTCGCTACGACCGCCGGCGACGTAAAGGTTGGCGATGGTGTGTCGATGAGCAAGGGTAAGTCGACCGGCACGCTTTGCGGCGTACATGCGGCGGCAAGCAGAAAAGAAGCGACAGTGACGATCAACATTCGTGACGACATATTTTGCTCCTTTTTCAGACCTGGCCGGCCCTGCAGGTTGGGACACTGTCGAGCTGCGCCGGTGGACGATGAAACTCTACCGCCACGGGCTCGTCAGCCCCGGCAGAGCCGTCCTGACCTTCAGTGCCTCCTACCCAGCAGCAGGTATCTTCAGTTTGCGCCCAATGTAAGTGAGGCCCGGATCCTGGATGTCGAAATCGATCACCGCCTGCTGGCAATTGCCCGAATGTGGATCTTTGTGTGTGTGGACATACGCCATCTCAGAAATGCGGCGGCCGTCTTTGTTTTCGACCCAGAACCACCAATTCCCTTCCCGGGGGCCGGACGCTCGAAGGATGTGGGTGTAGTGACCCCCCTCTGCAGAGATCTTTCTGGCCACCACCTCTCCGTCCGGCTGCCAACTGAAGGCCACCCGGTAGCCATTGGCGGGCTGGCCGTTCAACCGCACTGTGCCCAGCGCTCGTGTACTGCTGGCATTCGAGTCGCAGCGCAACAGCTCTGCCCGGTTGACGAGGTTGTTGGATGCTCTCAGTTCCTGGACTGAAGCGCCGTAAACCTCTGCAATGCTGGCAAGGGTTTCGCCGGATCGGACGACGTGGCCATAGACGATTTTGGCGCCGGGGGGCTTCGAAGACAAAGGCTTTGCGACAACTGGCTGGGGCGACAAGGGTATATGCAGTCTGCGCCCAACGTAAGTGAGCTCGGGGTTCTGGATGTCGAAATCGATCACCGCCCGCTGGCACTTACCCTCATGAGGGTATTTGTCCGTGTGGACATACGCCATTTCCGAGATGCGGATGCCGGCGCTGTTTTCAATCCAGAACCACCAGTTCCCTTCGCGCGCGCCGCCTCCGAGAATGTGGC
The DNA here is from genome assembly GCA_965204705.1 of Caldilineaceae bacterium. Taxonomy (GTDB): domain Bacteria; phylum Chloroflexota; class Anaerolineae; order Caldilineales; family Caldilineaceae; genus Bin5. The sequence goes on from CBDBFE010000002.1 coordinate 56,852, forward strand.
TGTACTGGCCGCCACCGCCGGACATTGTCCTAGCGACGACCGTCTCGTCCGGATGCCAGCTGAAGGCTACCCGAAAGCCGTTGGCTGGGTGGCCATTGAGCCGTACAGTGCCTCGCGCCTGTGTGCTGTCGGCATTGGGCGTGCAACTCACCAGTTCTGCCCGGTTGACGAGGTTGTTGGATGTTCTCAGTTCCTGGACTGAAATGCCGTAGGAGGCCGCGATGCCGGCAAGGGTTTCGCCGGGTCTGACGATGTGGACGTATACCTGGTCGGCGCCTGGGCGTTCCTGGGGCGCTGCTACCACCGGATGTGGCACCAGGAGAAGTGGCAGCAGGAACAGTAGCAAGATCGCTACCGGCACCCGTCGCGCCCGCCAAGTCGATCTGGAAAGCGAAGTATCCGCGGACATCATAATATACCTCCTTTAAGGTTCAGGCTGGACTTTTAAGGAGCAGAGAAACTACCAGGGCCTTATGCGAGTTAGAGAAGGCCAGTTTCCTGATCTGCAGGCAGGTATGGCTGCCCATAGAATTTCCGGATACATTCGAGTTTCCCTCCCAACGCTCAATGAAAAACTGTACATCCCGACAAGCGCTGGAAACTGAGAAAGCACCCACAACTCCATGCATTCAGATTACCCGATGCTACCCTCTCCAGTCGTGCCCACATCTGCCGTTTTCGGTAGGCTCATATACCAAAAACGGTAGACAAAAGTGGCCGAATTGGCTCATATGTGCTAAGAGGAGGGGAGGAATTAACAGTGCAAAACAGCCGAAACAGGCCACGCGCCCGATCGTCCAAGCCCCGTCAGCGACGACGAGTTCGCTGAGAATGGCGCGGACGGTCAGTTGCCGGGCCTCGGTTGTGAGCTGGATCTGTTCGGCCGCGCGGTGGTGGGGATGCGGCAGGCCTGTACAGGGGCGCTCTCGTTACAAGAAAAGACTGAACTCGCCCGGAATCGTCTCCGTACAACCGGCTAGAACCGAGAACTCGGTTCTCAATTTTCTCCACTCGCTGTTCCCCAAGATGGGGATCCATCAGCCGCGGGATGGTCCGTCAAGCGAACGAGATTCGTGCCGTCGGTGTTGATGACATACAGATCCGTGTTGCCATCACGGGACGAGGCAAACACTATCCGGCTTCCGTCCGGTGACCAGAATGGGCCGGCATTCTCGGAACGATCATCAACAAAAGAATCATCAACAAGAGGGATGGCGCCGGCGCCACGGGCGTTCATGACATAAAGCCCTCTTCTCCCTTCCCGCTCTGAGAAAAACAGAATCCGGCTTCCGTCCGGCGACCAGGATATGTGGCCTTCCACGCCGGGATTGTCGGTAAGACGGGAAACGTCGGTCCCGTCGGAGTTGACAGTATAGATATCGGGCTGGCCGTCACGATTTGAGCCGAACATGATTCGGCCTCCCTTTGGAGACCAGACGGGACCATAGTCCACTGCGGGGTGGTGCGTCAGACGGGTGATGCCAGAGCCGTCAACATTTATCAGATAGATATCATCCCCGTCACGATTCGAATAAAACGCGATCTGACTTGCGTCCGGGGACCAGGATGAAGGTAGATCTACCTTCGGATGGTCAGTAAGACGGGAGACGCTCAAACCGTCGGCGTTCATCACGTATATGTCTACGTTTCCCCCAGGCTGCCCGTAATAGGCAATCCGCTTCCCGTCTGGAGACCATCTGAAGGAGCCACTGCCAGCGGCATAGCCTAACAGCAGGGTAACGTTCGAACCGTCGGCGTTCATTATGTACAACCCGGTACGATCGTTACGGTCAGAGAGAAACATAATCCGGTTGCCGCCGGGCGACCAGTAGGGGCTATAGTCGTCTGCAGAATTATCGGTGAGGCGAGCGACGTTTGAACCGTCGGTGTCCATGATATAGATGTCTTTGTTTCCTTCACGGTCGGAGACGAAGGCGATTTTCTCACAACAGTTATACGCGCTTTCCACCCCTGGGTCCGGCATCTTCGATTCCGTGAGGATGGGATTGCAGGCGGTCACAAACAGGGCGGCTATCATAGCCATTGACCAAGCAGGATTACTCCGCTTAAAGGTCATGCAAAGATCCTTTCACAGGTTAAGGGGACATCATAAACAAAACGTCGAAGAACTGACCTGCCCATAACGGTGACGACTAACCGGGCCGGCTGGCGAAGCTGTCTTGGAAGAAGGGATAACGGAACAGAGGAATCACTTCTACGTGCCGAGTCAGAGGAAGGCCCGCCATTCAGCGTCGCCAGTACAACGACTGACAGATTGTAGAAGCGATCCAGGTCCATCACTCCCAATTGTCTTGTCTCGGGAGCAACCGGCGCAGCCGTCTCTTGACTCATTGGGATTTCTCCTATGGCTGAAATCGAACTCAGTGTCCTGCATCGACAGTGCTTGAACACCTTTAACTGTGATTAGGAGTCGTTGACATTATGGGGAGGCCGTTCAAAATTCAGGAAGAACGGAACGGTTGCAGGCCTGTTGGGGATGTTTTTCGCTTGAATCTTGTGATAGATACCCCCGATTAATCCGCGAAGTCACGTGAAGAACACCTTGTTTGATCCGCGGAGGGCGCGGAGGAGCACGGAGAACACCACAGGCGTATACGAGCATGACAATCAGTATGGTCACACCAATTAGCCACTGGATGGCTGACTGCTAATCGGGGAATTTTTAGAACAGTTCTATCAAGTTCATAGCGCAGCCTCGCAGAAATGTAGTGTCTACATTATGTTATTGTGAGGCTGTCTAATAAAGATTACAATTCCCCTTTGTTTTCAGGGCAGTGAATCTTCAGTTTCGGTTACATCGATGCGGACGGCTACCCAGCCGTCGTTGTCGCTGAGGATGTCGTCATTGATGCGCAGGTAGAGGATGCCGTGTCCGCTTGCCTGCAAGTTTACGCGTTCGCCGACGACAAAGCGGGGTCCGGTTTCGCCGATGCGGCCTATGAGCGCGCCGCCGGACCCTTCTGAAACGGGGTAGAAGCGGGGCGCCGGGAAGACTGGGTGACCGGCGGGCCCGTGAAACTCATCTGGCGTGTAGAGCCATTCGCCTTCCGCTTGAATCTCGATCCGGTCTCCTTGGTCGATACGCACACCGGTGCTTTGCCAGTCACGATAGGCGTAGATCCGCTTAGCGATGAGGTCGCTATGGGCGCGGGAGACGGTGAGGTTCCGGGGCGCCGTTTGCGTCAGCGTCACCACGACGGCGACGGCGACGGCCAGGAGCAGTATTTTTCGCATGGTCTACTCCTCCGCTGAGGGCCGCAGCTCGAGGATCGGCTCGGCGCCGGTTCCCAGGATCCACTTGCTGTTCTCCTTCAGTTCGACGGCGATGAGATAGTCGATGTACTTTTCCGCGAGCGCGCCTTTGCCTTCCAGTTCGTTGAGAATGGCGCGGACGGCGAGCTGTTGCGCCTCGGTTGTGAGCTGGATCTGTTCGGCTTCGGCGGCGGCGGTGGTGGTGATGCGGTAGGCCTGGGCCTCTGCTACTTTTTGCGCGGCGTAGAACTGGGCATCGGCGACGGTGCGCTGCTGGGCGGCTTCGGCTTCGGCCTGTTCCTGGCGCTGCGCGGCGACCATGCGGTCCTTGATGGCGGACAAGACCTCGGCGGGCGGCGACGCGCTTTGGATCTGCACGGTCATGAATTCGACGCCGTACTGATCTTCTTTCTCCTTCAACTCCTGCATGATCTCAAGGTTCATTTCTGTGCGCTGGTTCATGACGCCGGTCATCGTCTTTGTGTTGATGACATCGCGCAGCCTTCCCTGCACGAACTCGAAGACGATACGCTCGGGGTCGTCGACGGCCAGGGCGAAGCGCTCGGGATTGGTCACGCGGTAGGTGAATTGGAGGGAGACGTCCATCGTGACATTGTCGGAGGTCATGGCCGGGATGCGCTCGACGTAGCCCAGTCGCTCGATGACTTTGACAATTATGACCGTATCAACGAGGGGGACCTGGACGTGCCATCCGGGCGTTTGCACGCCCAGGAAACGGCCGCCGCGGAGGTGCAGGCCGCGTTCGAATTCGTGGATCTTGTAGACGGCGGCACGGCCGACGTAGAGCGCGACCATTAGGACTGCCAGCGCTGCCAGGACTACGACTGAGAGTTTGTAGAAGCGATCCAGGTCCGTCACTCCCAGCTGTCTCGTTTCGGGAACCACCGGCGCAGCCGTTTCTTGGCTCATTGGTATTTCTCCTATGGCTGAAATCGAACTCAGTGTCCTGCATCGACGGTGCTTGAACGCCTTTAACTGTGATTAGGTTCCGTTGACATTATGGGGAGGCCGTTCAAAATTCAGGAAGAACGGAACGCCTGCAGGCCTGTTGGGGATGTCTCTCGCTTGAATCTCGTGATAAACAGATCCGATTGATCCGCGAAGTCACGCGAAGAACACCTTTCTTTGATCCGCTGAGTACGCGGAGGGGCGCGGAGAACACCAATGGCGTATCGGACTTTCTTTGCGTGACTGCGGGGCACTTCACGGATCCTCTGCATTTTGCTCCCGCATACCACTGTTTTGACAAACGTCAACGAGTCCTAGCTTGGTCCTGCGGCTGCAATACGCAGCGACGGGTAGTGGGTGTTGAAGAGGCTGTGGTCCCCGGATTCAACGGCGATACACCACATCTGGCGGGTCATGGCCTGGATTCTGCGGGCATGGTCGGGATCCTGCGCCAGATTGTTCATCTCGAAGGGGTCTGCGGCGAGGTTGTAGAGCTCGTCGTAGTCGAAGCCGTTGTGGACGAATTTCCAGTCCCCGTCCCACAGGATGCGCTGGGTGAGGATGTAGCGGCCGCCGTAGTATTCGGCGAAGCCCTGCCGGCAGGCGGCGGTGTCATGGGGACTGGCGAGCAGGGGCGCAAAGGAGCTGCCGTCGATGTCTTCCAGCGGCTGCGCGCCGGTTAGTTCCAGAAGTGTCTGACCGACATCCTGCAGGCCGACGCGGGCGTCGCTCAGCGCCGATTCGGCCACGCCGGGCCCGGCCACGACGAGAGGAATGTTGTATATCTCTTCAAAGGCGCCGATGTTCTTGCAGTACGACCCGTGCGCGCCGAGAAGCTCGCCGTGATCCGATGTCATCACCACAATCGTATTGTCGAGCTGGCCGGCGCGTTCCACCCGGTCCAGAAGGCGCCCGAACTGCCGGTCGATCTCGCTGATGGAGGCATAGTAACAGGCGGCGGCCTCGCGGTGTTCGCGGTCGGTCCAGTCGCGCCAGACCTGCGCGGCCCGTTTGTAGAGATTGGGCTGGCCGCGCAGGTCGTGGTGGACGTTGGGCTGCAGCGGGATCGAGTCGACATCGTACTGTGCGAAGGCGTCCTGGTGGCAGTAGAAGGGGTCGTGGGGTTCGGTGAAGCTGACAAAGCAGCACCAGGGCGCGTTTTGGGCCAGGACAGTGTCGAGGTAGGCGAGCGCGGCGCCGGTCTTTTTGCCCATTCCGCGCTGGCTGGCGGGCAGATCGCAGACGCCGTAGAAGCGGTTGGGACGGTATCCGGACGGGCCGTTCAGAAAGCGTTCCAGCGAGAAGTCGGCGGCGTCCCAGTCGGGCCGATCAGAGAGCGCGCCCTGCTCTTGCCAGCCGAAGCGGGCGAGGTTGTTGGAGCGTTCCACATGCCATTTGCCGAAGTAGCCGGTGTCGTAGCCGGCTGCGGTCAGCTGATCGGCCCAGTGGAGATAGGGTGTGCGCAGTCTTGCCTGGTCGGCGTCGACCGTATGCTCGACAAAGAGGACGCCGTGGTTGTGGGGCAGGAGGCCGGTCATCAGGCTGGCGCGCGCGGGCGAGCAGACCGCGTTGGGCGTGTAGGCGCGGCGGAAGCGCACGCCTCTGGCCGCCAGCCGGTCCAGGTTGGGGGTCTGGCAGGGGTTGTCCGGTTCGAGGACGCGGGCCTGCATCTGGTCGGTCATGAGGAAGAGAATATTGGGAGAAGACATGGGAATGACTCCATTTGGTCTCACCGTTATCCGAAAATTCCCAAGAGAATGGAGACGAGCCCGGCCAGGATCATGTGAGCTTGGCCTCAAAAACCGGACCACAAGCTAAGGTGTATCAGTGGAGCAATTCACCCAGCCTGTGGAGGGGCGGAACGATGGTCAAGAGACGGCGTCGACACACGACGGCCTGTAAGTTCCGGGTTGCGCTGGGGTCTCTTGAAGGGCCGCCTGACTGTGGAAACGGCCCTTTGCAATGTTTGCCCTGGCCGCCTCCCGTTCCACGATGTCGTAAGGAAGGAACTGCAGTGCATAGCCCGGGTTAACGCGCGTGCGTTCAGAGAACTGGCCAGAACCGCTACCATTCCAGATACACCGCCAGTGCATAGATCGTCAATAGCGTCAACAGCGCTCCCACTGCGAATCCACTCCAAAAGAGAAAAGGGTTCGCGCGGTAGCTTCTTGCCTCTTCACTCACACGTCCATAGTCAGTGAGAAGCTTATACTTGAACTCATTAAATTCCGCTTTGAAGTCGTCGAACTTTTCGGGCAGTTCTTCGAGGGCACGGGGAATATCAGACCCTACTCGTTCTACTGTCATTTCGTGTCTCCTTTGCAAAGGGGATCTATATACCTGGCTAGACTTATCGCTGACTCTTAGCCGCCCAATAGCCATACTCCGATGGCATACCAGATATTGAGCAGTGTTCTTACCGATGGAACCAGAACAACGAGAATGAAATAGACAGCGGGCAGGACTATGACCTCAATGTTTTCAATGAAGTTCGTGAACTGCCACACCTGCTCGTCTGTAAACGTTCCCCAAGGAAACCTCCACAGACCGTCAGTCATCTTGTTTCTCCTTTCTCATTTATCCCAACCTATATCCGCTCAAAGTGAACACACAGCCACAGCAGTACGAGTATGAGAATCAGTATAGCCTCACTAATTAGCCACTGGATGGCTGACTGTTAATCGGGGAACTTTGTCAACCACGAGAGCGGAGCCCATGCCGGGAGACTATGGAAATTGAGCAGGCTTGTGAGGACGATAACCACGACCTCGCCTCCCTGAGTTGGTGGCAGGCATGGGTTCTTCACGCCTCTTTATCCTCCCGGCCGTTTTCTTGCATATGCCCCGTAAGGGCCATCAAGCATTACGCAGAAGGCAGTAACGCCCCAAACGATGAGGGCGGACTCTACAGGATCAAAGTCATCGAGCCATTCACGCGATCCATATATATCGGGGCCATAGAGGCCGAACAGGTAGAGAATACCAACGACAATCGTGCCTCCCATTCCTACGGTGAGAATTGAGATGACATGAGGCCGGTATTTCCTCCATTTCCCTCGTCCTTCCTTTTTTCCGGCATCACTCGCAGCTGTCGTTTTCAGGGAGGGTAAGTACCGTTCCAGGAAGGGAAGGGGCCGCAGCACCCCCGCGACAACGGCAATTACCGGCCACGTGTATACAGCCCACCCGATGTAGGGGATGTCGCCGAACAGCTTTTCAAGGGAGACACCGGCCAGCACGCCTGCCATGAGCAAGATGATGGACGTAATGAGATGCGGCTGGTATTTGGATGGGACGACAAAAGAGAGGGCGAGAAGGATGGTGGGGATGAAAGCAAGCATCATCAGCGGCCCCGACCCTCGAAATCCCCAGATGAGGTAACTCAGCATGACGGCTGCAAGTGCCAGCCCCCAAACCCTGTCCTTGCCTGTAAGTTTCATCCCCATGTTTTTCTCCTTTCCCTAAGAGATTTACGGGGAGGCCATGAAGAGAGATCGCGATGTGATGCTGCGTTGCGCCGTATGGGCGGGAGATGGCGAGCAGGGCGTTCGGTTTCCCGGGCTCACGCAGGATCGCGCACGACGGGCTGGCCTGGACTATCGGCTGCACTCATTCCGGCGAGATGCAATCCGCGCCTAAGAGAGCGTCAAAAGAGCGGAAATACAGAAGAGACTCCTGGCTGACACCAGGCATTACACTGGCCAGCTTAACGGTATGATCCTCGTGGGAGATTGTTACGCGAGGATTGCTGCCCTCCACTTCCAGCCAGGTATACTCCTCCAAAGATTCATCAAACACTCGTTCATACAACTCTATCTCAATCACGTTCTCGAGCGGGCGGATCAGGTTTCGACCTCGCTCTGAAACCACTGTCGAGACCGTGAAGGCCGCCATCATAAAGTCAAACTCGGGTTCACCAGGTTCAAGACGCCAATCAACGTCAACGGTTACTGTCCACATATACTCCTGGACAGTATCGCCAACGCCGTCTCTGTTGAACGTCATCATTTCGGGAATCTCTCGAAGATAGAACGTGGCATGAATCGTCTCGCCAACCCGGTTAGACCTTGTCTTGATGATGTCTATGTAGCCAGGCAGATCGTCAATTGCATCTCTGGAGGTACAACCTGGATTGCACGCTGTATGGAATCTCATGCATCCCACAAATCTATTTGGATCGAGAGGCGGAATCGGATTGCAAGCCGCAAGGACCAACACGAGCACGATCCCAATGAGTCTATTCATCAGATCCTCCCATATTGAGCACGACTGTCATCTGACAACGAGATCTGCGATCCGTATGTCCGGTGCAGGAGAGGGCTACAACAGATTCACAGCGGCAGACATGGTCAGCTACAAGAGTGCAATCCATGGCGAAAGACTATAGAAAGCGGACAGGCTTGTGAGGACGACAGCCACGCCTGCGGCTCCCTGAGCCGGCGGGCAGGAATTCTCATGTTTCGCTATCCCCCCGGTCTTTTGGCAGGTATGCTTTGACGGGGCCAAAGCGCAGTACGGAAAGGGCAGAACCTATCCAGAAGAGGAAGGCGTATCCTACAGGTCCAAAACTCTCGGACATCCTACGGGATCCGTACAGGTCGGGGCCATAGAGGTTGAACAGATGGGCAATGGCGGTGGCGACCGTGCTTGCCACGCCCAGAACGAGAATGGGAATGATCTGGGGCCGGCAGTTCTTCAAGTTTCCTCTTCCTTCGTTTTTCCCGGCATCACCTGCAGCCGTCCTTGTCAGGAGGGGGAAGAATGTCCTTTGCAGGAAGGGAAAGGGCCGAAGCAGACCCGCGGCGGCGGCAGTTACAGGCCACGCGTACACAGCCCACCAGATGTAGGGGATATTGCCAAGCAGTTTTTCAAAGGAGACGCCGACCAGCACACCTGCCATGAGCAGAATGACAGAGGTAAAGAGGTGCGGCTGGTATTTGGATGGCGCGGCAAAGGAGAGGAGGAGCAGGATGTAGGGGGTGATTGCAAGCATGATCAGCGGCCCCGACCCCTGAAATCCCCAGATGAAGAAACTCAGCATTACGCCTGCAGCTGTCAGTCCCCATATCCTGTCATTGCCTTGAATTTTCATGCCCGTGTATTCCTCCTTTGTTGAGGAGATCCACTGGGAAACCATGAAGTGAAGTCGCGGTGTGATGCCGCGTTGCGCCGTATGGACGGCAGATGGGGAGAAGAGCGTTCGTTGAATCGGCGTCACCGGCTTCAGCCGGCAACCGGCATCAAAGTGCCGGCCGCTCCGAGCACAGCCATCATGAACCCCAAAACGGCCAGAACGGCCATCATGACAATCACGGCATGGCTGCGTCTTGTGGCGGCGCGCTCAGCAGACAGTTCGGATTCCAACTCGATACGCGTCATCCGCTTGAAGTCCCTGGCCATGAGATTTCCTTCCGGGCCGTTGCCCGTTTGCCTCGATCCTGCCCCAAGAACGTCACGAGGAACGTGAGGGGGCGAGTCGCGGCTGCCAAACGTTGCGGAACAGCGCTATTCGTCAGTCAAGTTCGTAAGTAATGTGCAACTGCATCGTCAGCATCAGTTCACCGGGGCTGAACGATCCTTCGCCGTCGATCAGGATGTCGTATCCACGCTCTGTCTGAATTCCCCATAGTAGTTTCCAATCACTCCCGCGAGTGCGACTATTGCTCCTATGACCACCGGAATCAGACAGGCGAGAAGGAGTTGGCCCTCACAGTGGAACTCATTCACATAGAAAGCATCTCCCTCGCAATCGACACTAACCAGGATCACAACTTCACTGAACAGAACTATGGTCATGGGAAGCAACAGCAAGGTTCCGATCCGCGCATATAAAAACTGTTTTGAGACCAAAGGGATAGCCACCGCCAACAGCGCCAACAGCGCCAGCAGCGCCAAGCCAAGCCCGAAGTAGTTATACATTGCGCAGGCAAGCTCATTTTCCAAATAGGCCATGCCGTCACAGTTGACTTGCGCCAAACGCATCCTCAGCGCGAAAAGAGCTGCTGTAAGGCCTGCCATGAACAGCACATTCACAGTCAACCGTTTTCGACTCTGGTTGGTGAACATAGGAACCTCCCGAGATGTCGCCCCGAACCACAGCTTTGCTGGAACCTACATCCTTAAGTTCACAACTCCTTTCGGGGTAGTGTTCTGGTGTGCCGGGGTGAGGGATTGTCAACATAATGCAAGACCACGTTCAATGAGCGGACCCAGTTCGATTTTAACTGATGGATCCACTGGATTTGTTCGTCGAATTGGTTCGAGGTCTGCAGCTTTGACGAATTTCGGTGCATGCACACCATTCACAGAGTAGGTTACTCCTTCCAGAGGATCATGAAGGGTTATAGCGCCTTTGACACATTGAGAAAACGGGAAACCGGGGCGGTCAACGCATTTACAATGCAGGTAGCCCTTTTCGATTGTCAACGGCCACTCCTCGCCCATATTGTCACGGTAAATGGTCTGGGTTCCTCCGGTATTTGGCTCACATCCAGAAACCATGAGAACAAGAAACAGCAGGAAAGGAACACGTTTCAACCGTCGGCCTCCGTTCAATCGTACAGGCTCTCCGGCAGGCCAGTGCACGCGCGGCGCAAAACGAAGCTGGCCTGTGAACTCAAGTGTACAGATCCCGTTTTGGCGATGTCGGACATGCCGGCGATACCGAAGCCAAGCAGCTCCGCCGACTCGTCAGTTTCGGCGCGGGCCGGCGCCTGCGCGCGCCTCGGATTCAACCGCAGCCGGTTCGGGCAGGCTGAAATCGACGCTGTATATGTTGTTGGCGCCGGCGTCAAGCGCGGCATCCAGCACGGCGTCGATGGTGTCCAGATCCCGAATGGTAATGAGGAGGGTGTTGCTGGCGTGGTAACGGGTCTGATTTTCATTCAGCAGGCCGTCCGGGCCCAGGCGTTCGGCAAAGATGTTGAGGTGACTGATGCGGATGTCCGATGCGTCGATGTTCTGGGCGACGAGCGCGGCCCATACATCGGTCAGCACGGCTTGGGCGGCTGAGCTGGCTTCCTTCACGGTTGGGCGCAGAACTTCCACCCCTATGGTCGCGGTTGCCAGATCCGGCTCGATGCCGACGGCACCTTTGCCGGCGGCGGTCACGGCGTGCGAGCCGACCGCGGCCGGCAGCTCTTTGTCTGCCAGGGCGGGTATCGTTGTCGCGGCCAGGGCGAAAAGAGCGGTCAGGGTGAATGCCAGTATCATGCCGAGGTCGACTGTCATTCTGAGTGGATTGGTGTGCGGCATTGCATGTCTCCTTGTCTTGGCCGGTGTCGCCAGATTGTGCCGGCGCGAAGGGCACTATAAACTTGTGGGGAACAGCATACGCCCCTTCAACGGGGGCTGGCTAGCGCAGATATACCGATTTCGGCAGGGCGATGTACCAAAATCGGTATATCGTTTGACGAAAGCTCGTTGGGGGAGGAATCAGCGGGTCCAGGCGTTCAGACTGTACCTTTGTGGGAAGTTATAGACCTCAAGACAGTAGATCAGGAATGGGACAGATCATACCGATCTGTCCCATTACGTCTTGAAAAACTATGTAGTTGCAATAACAGGGTTCTGGAGGTCCTGATTGCCTGCTCTTATTCGGCCAGCGGTTGGGGCGCAGATCTAACCCAAAACCGGTAGATAACCCCTCGTCTTACCCAATCCACTAAGAAGTGATTCGACTGCTAATGTCTGCGGTTACGTGTCGCAATGTCGCACAAAGTCCTGGACGGAGAGGGACTGCTCCAATATTGGCATAATACTGACACAGAAAAAGAGGAAAATGGCACGCTGCTTACATGCGGGTGTGGTAGACTTCAACTTGGGAACTACATAGTTGTGTGCTCAAGAGGCGAGGCGGTGTCATTTGCAGTACTTACAGGACGGTAGATTCAAGTTGTGATGGTTGTCCTATCATGTGGGCTGAGTATGCCACTTCGAATGCGATAATCGCTTGCAGTTTTGGCGTGTTTTCCAACTTACGGCATTCAACCGAATCCATTTTTTCTTCGAGATTCGGTGAAGGTCCAACTGATCAGAAGGGTTACTATGTTCAGGCTCGTTTTGATTTCAGGACTCGTATTGCTCACCGCAGCTTGTGTACCGATACCGCCACTGGAAACAGAGGCGGTCCTGGAGCCAGAAACGATGGAGCAATCTGCTGATTGCTTCTACGATGAAATTTTGCACATAAGTCCCGGTGAGAGCGTAAATGACGGACCGACCGCAGGTGTGCCAGGTTTCCTTGATTTTCACAGGATAGAAACTGCTCTGGATGGTGAAAATTTTAGGATCGTATTCCATCTGGAGGATGTCCCAGAAGGTTTCACGGAAAGCCCCCCAGCAGCGAAGGCCAGTCACGAATCCTCGGACGATTACTTCTGGATCGTCATGATCGATGTGGATGGTACGATTCAAGATGCAGGCGATATTCAGCAGTTTGATTATATGCTTAGCGGCTCGATATCTTTGGAGCGATTCAGAACGGAGTCTCCGCCTGAATTCATGCGCTTTGAGGAGTTATTTAACATCATGCTGTTCAGATTCGATCATGATAAAGAGGAGGTCATTGCAAGTTTGCATGGGACAGGAGAAGCGAAGTTCGAACTCTCTCACGAATCCAACTCCCTAACCTTACATGGTGAAGTTCCGGGTATAACAACCGACTCAAAACTCCAGATCTATACCGTCTCTGTTCTTGATCTTGGCGAGGAAACAGGGCACGACTATGTTTCCTGCCAGGGGTGATGTTGTAACTTGCGTTCTTCTTCCGGGTGACGAGCATCGTCCACGCAGACCGAAAGAATAGCCAAACATGACCGAACCCAGCTGCGCTACAGCATGGGCCAGGCTGTACAACCCTGACCCGTAAACCTGAAAACAAACGCACGCCTTCGCGTGTGAAACAGGCAAATTTCGGGTTTCATTCGGGAGCTACATTCATTCGAGAGCGCCGGCAATGAGGAGGGGGGCGTGGAGCACAAGGCTTTCGGCCAGATCGTGACCGCGTTGCGCAAGGAGCAGATCGACTTTGCCAGCGGGCACAGTTGGAGCCAGCACCGACTGGCCGACGAGACCGGGTTGACGGTGCGGATTGTGGGCAAGATCGAACGGGGCGAGCAGGCGCGGCTGGACAGGGCGATCCTGGAAGGGTTGGCGCAGGCCTTTCAACTCACATCGTTTGAACGCCGGGAGTTCTTTGCCATGGCCAGCGAGGTGGCGGACGCGTCGCTCGTGCGCGCCGCTCTGGGCAGTGAGGAGGTTTTCAGGCAGGTCTGGTCATTGCTGGACAGCCTGTGCGCGCCGGCCTTCCTCATGGACCCCTTCGCCGATGTCATCGGCGTCAACCGCGCCCTGCTCGCTTTTCATGACCTGAACCTGGCCCAGCTCAAAGCTGTCCGGACAACTGCCGGCGGCGCAAACAACATCGCTTTTCTCCTGGCTGCCGATGGGCGCTTGCGCCAGATGTTGGGGCGCGGCTGGCGGCCGATCGCCCTTGCCAATGTGCAGCAGTGGCGGGCCATGACCCTGCGTTACCGGCACACTGCGCGCTTCCGGCAGCTTTTCAGCGCCCTGTCCGCCTATCCCGATTTTTACGGGCTGTGGGCGGACAGCCATGAGGACGGTTACGACGATTACAGCCGTCTGCGCAGCTATTCTTACCTACACGGCGCGCACGGGCCGGTCGCGTACACGGTCTTTACCAACACCAGCATAAGCGGCTATGGGGAGCTGTTTCTCTCGACTTTTGTGCCCCAGGACCGTGTCACGACGGCTCTTTTCCAGGAACTGGCGGGTAAGAAGGGTGAGGCGCTATCGCTCGCCCCGTGGCCGAATCCCAGCCTGGGGGGCAGTTTTTAGTCGGCAGTTTTTAGTTTTCAGTGAACTGCCGAGTACGTGCAGAACCCCTTTTGTTCGCGGAGGGACGCAGAAGGGCGCGGAGGACTGACCTGCTCCCCAAGAGCTGGTCCAAGTATAATGTTAGTATTGGGCCGTAGAAAGGGGAAAGATGGCTAAGAGGAGACATACGCCGGAGCAGGTGATCAACAAGCTGAGAGAGGCCGAGGCGGCGATAGCCGAGGGCAGCACGGTGGCTGAGGCTGCCCGCCGGATCGGCGTGACCGAGCAGACTTTCTATCGGTGGCGCAGCGAGTACGGGGTTCTCAGGATCGACCAGGCCAGGCGTTTGAAGCGTCTGGAGCTGGAGAACAGCCGCCTGAAGAGAGCGGTGGCGGACCTGACGCTGGACAACCAGATATTGAGGGAGGCGTCTGAGGGAAACTTATGGGTCCTTCACGTCGTCGCGAGTGTGTCGACCACGTGCAGGCGCTCTTTGGGGTTTCGGAGCGACGCGCCTGCAGGGTGCTGGGTCATCCTCGCTCCACTCAGCGATATAAGCCGAGTCCGGTGGACGATGAAGCAGGCGCCTCTCAGCTGGTATGCGTTGTTCAGGGCCTTGGTCTATCCCCGCAGCACCTATTGCCTTCTCGCTCCCGGCAAGTGAAAGAGCCGTTGAGGATTCCCGCTCCTTTCCTTTTCTGTCCTCAGATGACATCACTGAAGAAAACAGTTTACGAAATAATCGAAGAGGCTGCGCCGGGCAACCGGACGAGCGAAATCTTTGACGTTTTCCTCATTACGTTGATCGCTCTGAATGTCGTCGCGCTGATCGTGGGGACAGTGGAGGAGATTCACCGGATATCTCCCGTCGCCTTTCGTTTCTTTGAGATCGCATCGGTCGGCATCTTCACGGTGGAATATATCTTGCGTGTCTGGACCTGCACGGAAAACCCGAGTTACGCGCATCCGGTAAAGGGGCGGCTTCAATATCTTGTCTCTCCACTGGCGCTGATTGACCTGCTGGCGGTTCTGCCGGTCTACCTGGTCTTTTTCGTCAATCTGCGCGGGCTTGACCTGCGTTTCCTGCGGGTCATGCGTCTGCTGGCCCGCATTGTCCGGCTGAGCCGGTACTTCAACAGCCTGCGCACTCTGGGCCAGGTGGTGTATACAAGGCGGGGCGAACTGGCGGCGGTGTTGTCGGTACTCTTCCTGCTGCTGGTGATGACGTCCTCGCTCATGTTCTTTGCCGAACGCCAGGCCCAGCCGGAGGAGTTCGCCAGCATTCCCAGGGCGATGTGGTGGAGCATTATCACGTTAACAACGGTGGGCTATGGCGATGTATTCCCGGTCACGGCGGCGGGGCGATTGCTGGCGGGGGTTATTGCGATCGTGGGCGTCGGGTTTTTTGCGCTGCCGGCAGGCATTCTGGGGTCCGGCTTTATGGAGGCGTTGGATGAGGAGGCGAGGGAGCCAGTGAGGTGCCCCCATTGCGGCGAGATGATCGAATAGAGGAAGGATGGCTCTGCATAAGAGGAAGTCAACAAGTGTGCCAAAAACTATCCTGTCCCCGTGCTTGCCGGACTAACATAACGGGTGGTACAAACGTCGGGGGCAGGTCACCCAACCCCGCGCCCGACCGTAACGACTTGCCCTTTCTATATCTGCATAATAGAAGATTCGACACCTTCACCAAATCAGCCAGTCTCAGAATCCACCCCTTGGCCATTCAAAACGATCCCCCTGCCTTACGCCACCCCTACCCCTACCCCTACACTGCCGCCAGTGTACCCTCCAGGGCCAGTAGAAACGGCTCTTGTTATTGGGGTCATTGAGCCTATGGAAAATGTCTGTTTCCCTATACTTATGCCGGTAGGGGTTGTCCTTCCCGTTGGTGTCCTTATGCTCTTCAGGAAACGTAAAGCCAGGTAGACTCTACTGCATATCTTTTTCTAGCCTTGTGCCCACCATCCCCACATGAACAGGATGCTGGTGTGAGGATAAGAAAGGAAGGAGAAGTCCCCAACGTGTGACGACGATACGCTGATGACAAATTACCCTTTTGATGTTGAAACTCCCCCAACTGAAGTGCAAGATTGTTAACTGATTCGTGAAGCTTTTCAAGAGCTTTCGTCTCGAATGGATAGCACTCGTCGTCGGCTAGACGCATTTGACCATTCCGTTCGGTGGCGTCAACCTGACTTTTCGAGGAACGATTACCCTGATCTGTTACCTCACCTATCACACACCTCCCCCGGCGTACTGATCGGAGCAGTTCTCTCAAAAGAGAGATACTCCGATGGTTAGTATACGGATTAATTCCCCACGCGAAGGCAGGGCAGGCGCATCCGGGTTTGGACGCTATTATAGCCCACGGAGGGCGCCGTCTCCACCCAATTCAGGCGGTTCTACGGAGATGGAACACGGTTCGATGCAGTTGCCCGGTCTCTGGCAGTCATATTGGTTTAGCGGCGCCCGAACGGCGGGGGGTGAGCGAAGGGGGCGTTGAGGGGCCCATCGCAGCGCACAAGGGGAGAGAGGCGGAGCGGGCTTCGTTCAGGTTAGCAGTCGCGGTCGATATTGCAGGGCCTCGGCCAGATGGGGCGTATCTATCTCCTCTTCGCCGGCGAGGTCGGCGATGGTGCGGGCGAGTTTGAGGACGCGATGGTAGGCGCGAGCGCTGAGGTCGATCTGGCGCACGGCGGCCTGCATGAGGTTTTTGCCGTTCTCTTTGAGCTGGCAGTAGCGCTGGACCTCGGCGGGACCCATGTCGCCGTTGACGACGATGTGAGCCTTGTCCTGCCGGGCGAAGCGTTCCTGCTGGCGGGCGCGGGCCCGTTCTACGCGGCGACGGATGTGGGCGGAAGGCTCGCCCGTTTCGAGGCCGGAGAGCTTTTGGAAGGGGACGCGGGCTACGTCGACGTGGAGGTCGATGCGGTCGAGGAGGGGGCCGCTGAGGCGGCCCTGGTAGCGCTGGACGGCCGACATGGAGCAGGAGCAGGGTTTGCGTTCGTCGCCGTAGAAGCCGCAGGGGCAGGGGTTCATGGCGGCCACGAACATGAAGTTGGCGGGGAAGGAGAGGGTGCCGGCGGCGCGGCTGATGGTTACGACTTTGTCTTCCAGGGGCTGGCGCAGGCTGTCCAGGTTTTTGGCGCCGAACTCGGGCAGCTCGTCGAGGAAGAGGACACCGCGGTGGGCGAGGCTGATCTCGCCGGGGCGGGGTATGGTGCCGCCGCCGACAAGGCCGGCGTGGCTGATGGTGTGATGGGGGGCGCGGAAAGGACGGGCGCGGATGAGGGGGCCGGCGCCGTCGAGTTCGCCGGCGACGGAGTAGATGCGGGTGATCTCCAGAGACTCAGAGAGGGTGGCGACGGGCAGGATCGAGGGCAGGGCGCGGGCCATGAGGGTTTTGCCGCTGCCGGGCGGGCCCGAGAGACGCACATTGTGGCTGCCGGCGCAGGCGATTTCAAAGGCGCGTTTGGCGTGCTCCTGGCCGCGAATGTCCTGAAAGTCGACAGCGTAGACGACTTCTTCACCGGCTGCGAACGTCGTCGCGCTCTGAGGCGGAATCTCCTGCTGGCCGGACAGATGGGCGACGAGGTCGCTGAGATGCCGGACCGGGAAGACGTCGATTCCTTCGACGAGCGCGGCTTCGGATGCGTTGGGTTGGGGCACGAAGAGGCGGCGGCAGCCGGTCTTTTGGGCCATCGCGGCCATGGAGAGGGCGCCGTTGATGGGGCGGACCGAGCCGTCCAGGCCCAGCTCGCCGACGATCAGGGCGTCGTCCAGCTCGGCGAGGACCTGGCGGGTGGCGGCCATGATGCCGAGGGCGATGGGCAGGTCGTAGGCGGGGCCTTCCTTGCGCAGGTCGGCGGGGGCCAGATTGACGGTCAGGCGGTGTTGGGGGAAGTGGAATCCGCTGTTGGCGATGGCGGAACGGACGCGTTCACCGCTTTCGCGCACGGCGGCGCTGGGCAGGCCGACGACGGTGAGCCGCTCGAGCCCGTTTGTGATATCGACTTCGACTTCGATCCGTTCGGCATCCAATCCTACAATGGCACAACTGCGCACTTTGGCGAGCATCGGTTCCTCCATTGGGGGATAGCGAGGCGACGGCAGATTTGGCCAGGGGTCGTTGACAGTTGCAGAGGCCCGGCGCTCCTAGTGTAGCCAGATGCAACCGCCGGGGCAACTACAAGGGCCGCCCAGGGCATACGCATCGTATAGGGAGAGGATTGTCCAGATGCCGACGGAGCCTGATAACCGGCATAATCAGTGTTCGACCTCGACCCACAGCTCTTCGACGCCCCGCAGCACAATCTGCTCCTTGAACACAGGTTCAGAGGCCAGCCGTATTGAGGAGAACCGCTCCAGCAGGCTGGTGAAGGCTATGCGTCCTTCCAGGATGGCAAGCGGAGAGCCGAGGCAGTAGTGGATGCCGCGGCCGAAGGAGAGGTGGCTGATTTCGTCGCGCCCGATATCGAGCTCGTCGGGGTTGGCGAAAACTTGCGGGTCTCGATTTGCGGCCCCGACTATCGCCAGAACCCGCTGCCCGGCAGCAATCCGTTT
Source organism: Caldilineaceae bacterium (assembly GCA_965204705.1). Taxonomy (GTDB): domain Bacteria; phylum Chloroflexota; class Anaerolineae; order Caldilineales; family Caldilineaceae; genus Bin5. The sequence goes on from CBDBFE010000002.1 coordinate 75,496, forward strand.
GCCCCCGATCTCGACATCGCCGATAGCGTTGCGCGCGTCGATCTGTACGGGGCTGTCATACCTGAGCAGCTCGTTGATGGCCGAATCCAACAGTTCGGGATGCTCCCTGAGCCGTTGCAGCTGCGCCGGATTTTTGAGCAGGGCCAGCATGCCGTTGCCGATCAGGTTACGCGTTGTCTCGTTGCCTGCGACGAGCAACAGCATAAGTGTTGAGAGCAGCTCCTCGTGCGTCAGTCTGTCCCCCTCTTCTTCAGCAGCCAGCAGCGCGCTGATCATGTCATTTCGGGGCGCCTGCCGCCGCTGCTCGATGATACCCTCGAAGTAGTCGAAGAGCTCCTCGGTCGCCTGCTGGACCCGCTCTATCTGTTCGCTGTTGAGCAGTGGATTGACCGAGAGCGCAATGTCGTCGGACCATTCCCGGAAACGCGCTCGATCCTGTGCCGGAACGCCGAGCATTTCGGCGATGACAATAACCGGCAACGGGAATGCAAAGTCGCTGATCAGATCGATCCGGTTTTTGCCGGCGGCAGCGTCCAGGAGTTCGTCAACAAGATCCTGGATGCGGGGCCCAAGCTCTCTTACGGCGCGCGGGGTAAAGGCTTTGGAGACAAGCCCCCGCAACCTGGTGTGATCAGGGGGGTCCAGATCCAGAAATGTTCGATACTGCATGTAGTCGTAGTTGCGCTCGGCGTTGGTAAAGCGCCTGTGGTCAACCAGAACGTCCTGCACATCTTCGTACCGGGTCAGCGCCCAGGCCTCGATCAAGCGCATGCGGTGGACGGGGTCCTTCCGGCGCAGCTGTTCGTAGGTGCGGTATGGGTCCTCTATGAAGGCGCTGGAGGTCAGGTCGTAACTGACCCCTGACTCCAGACGCTCCCACGCCAGCAGAATCCGTTTTGCGACCGGTTTCAGCGCATTGAGCACGACATTCGACATGTCAGCCACCTTTCTTTCCGCGCAGGAGAGATCAATCAACTGCAGAGTACCCGCCCGTCTCCGGCGCGTCAAGCCGGGACGGCTGGGACGGCAGTTTTTAGTTGTTGGTTTTTGGTTTTTAGTGAACTGCCGAGTAGGCGGAGAATATCTAACTGCTCTTGATCTACGGAGGACACGGAGGGGCACGGAGAACGGCGTCACTTTTTTTGATCCGCGAAGGGGCGCGAAGAGGCGCGAAGGAACACCTTTTTTGATCCGCGGCGGGCGCGTCGGGGCGCGGAGAACATCTTTTTGTGCATGAAGGGCCGAGAAGAATACCAAAGGCGTAGCGGATTTCTTTGCGCAGCTGCGCGGACCGGCCGCACTTTGCTTCTGCAAATCACTGTTCGGACAGACGTCAACGCGCTCCTTCATTCCACATGGCGGCGCGGCGCATGAATACGGCAGGGTTTTCTTGCCAATTTGCATAGTCGATGCGCCGGTCATCGGTCAGCCAGTTGATCATGCGGTCGAGGCAGGACGCCAGTTCGGTATCTTCTGCGGCGAGCGCAAAGCCGCCATGCTCGACCTTTTCGTCGAGGAACGTGACCACGAAGGCGCCGCCGCGGGCAAAGGCGGCGTCGCGGTTGCCGATTTCTCCTCTGGCCACCGCGTCTATGGCGCCGGCTTCGAGAGCGTCGAGCAGCTCCAGTTCACCGGTCTGGTCCCCGAGATAGACCAGTTGCGGCATGGTATGTGAAGGTGGGTGGAGGCGCTGTCTTCCGGCCAGAATGGGAGATTCGCCGGCTGCGGTGATGAGGTAGTCCGGACTGCCATCGGCGACGACTGTGCCGGCGGGCGTGTCGATGCGTACGCCGGCGGCCAGAACACCATTGGCATCGACAAGCCCCGTCAGCTCCAGCAGACGGAATTCGCCGGTGGTGCCGGCAAGGGCGCCGACGCGCAGGTCGCCGGTCAGGTCGTCATGCGAGGCAAGGCGCGCGGCGTCTGCGGCGCGCACGAGAAGTGACTGGCGGAAGGCGATGTGCCCCGATGTGAAGGTGACGACTTTTTTGCCGGCGGCGTCCCGGGTGCGGGCGTCGAGAACCGTGATGCCGCCGCCGATGATGTCGTATTGCGGCGCGGCCGCTTGCAGCCAGATGTCATCCCAGGTTGCGATCGGATGGCGGGAAAAGGAGAGGCCGGCGCCATCGATGGCTTCAAGCGCGGTCAGCAGATCAGCTTCGTAACCACGATGGGTGTGAAATTCCCCGGACTCCGGATCTTCGCTTGCGCTGTAACTGACGGGCGCGAAGAAGGCGTAGAAGCCAACGTTGAGAACGCGCTCGTCATCCATGCAGGCCGGCGACGGGGCACGGGCCGGGGGGGGCGGCAGCCCGAAGGCGCAGGCGGCGACGAGACAGAGAGAGGATAGCGTGAACAGGGCGGCCCTTGCGAGAGTGGAAGTCGGGGAAAAGGCGGTTGCGTTCATGGCGTTTTCCTTATGCGCGTTGTGCAGTCAAAGCGGGCAGCTCCGTTCAGGTCACGGTCAACTTCCAAGGGCCGCGTTCCTCCAGCCGCTTGACGGGGCGGTCTATCGGAAGTGGACCTCTTGTAGAAGCTATCGATGCAGGAACTCCGGTTCGATCAGCAGGTCCGAAACGCCGACCCCCAACCCCTTGGCAATCGCGCCAAGAGTCTTGAACCTGGGCGTCTGTTCACCCTTTTCCAGCCGCACCAGTGTCACCCGCCCGATGCCTGCTGCACGGGCAAGCGCGTCCTGGGAGAAACCGGCAGATTTGCGCAGCCGCCGAATGCGTTGGCCAAGCGTATGCCGTCCCCGCATCGCAATCGCTTCGACTGCTGGCCGGTACAATGAATCACAGTAGTGACGGGCAAAGTCCCATGGAATCTCAACTGTTTCGTCTTGAGAAGTTTTCAAAACCATCTCGTACGGGTTGGGCAACTCCAGCGTGGTCAACGTCGCACGCTCCCCGATCTCAGGAAGATCGGAATAGGGAATGAGACCCTTTGCCCCGTCGGCGAAGCTCAGTTCGATGCCGTGATCCAGGAGGCTTGCGACCGTCATCATGCGATTGGCGTTTTTGACGAGAACGGCGTCACTCATCGGCTTCCTCCATGAATGGAATCCCACGTCTTCCTGATCTCCTCGGCATGCCTGGCATAGGCCCTCATTATGTCTCTATAGGTTCCGGCCGGAGGATCTTCCATAAGGGTGCCTCCGATCAACTCTATACGGCACACGTCTTCACTGCCGACCCAGACGTGTACATGGGGAGGCTCAAAGCCGTTCTCCCTTGTATTGACAACGAAACGGAACCGGCCCTCCATTACCACGGTCGGCATGCAATTTCCTCATGAGAAGCAGTGCCTTCAATGCAGTCCTATAGACAAAGTGTATCATTAAACGATACAAAGTGGAAAATCCTGCATCCGGTTGACTGTAGATCGAACGGGGCTATGCAGAAAGGTTCTTATCAGTCATTTTCGGTTGAAAAACCGATCTCCCGAAGGGCGCTCCCTGCGATGATATGCACTGTTTTCGGCGGTTTTTTCGGAGTTGGGCTCGAATCAGGTAGTGTCGCGGGTCTTGGCCCAATCAGATGCAATCGCCCTGGCCGCAACGCTGTGCTGGATTCGACAATGGCGCAGCCTTCACAGGGGATGACACGAGAGAAAGCGCTTTAAGTACCCACCGGCCTGTTCATCTTTATATATGTGTGTATTTATATATACGCATATGCATATATATATCAACAGGTGCCGCGATGCCGCGCCTGACATTCCCCTCTCGCCGCCTCATGCGCCGCCCCTCTGCAGATAGCTATCCGTACCGGTGAGGGTTATCTCCAGGAATTCAACAGCCGGACTTCATCGCGCATGCACACACCTCGGTCTTGGCGCCACCAGGCCGACGGCTTCTTTGCAGCGACGCGGGTTGACCTTCCCCGACCGGCAGGCCGCCGTCTTCCGGATCTGCAGTTATGGGATATGATTTTCGCTTTTTCCCGGAAGAGTGTGGTGCAATGTGTCAGAACACAAAGCTGCCTGAATGGGAAGGATTGGCAAGAGAGGGCGGTTGGCCGGGTTCCAAATGGAGTGCGCTAAAGGAGGATAGTCATGTGGAAGGTTTCTTTTATGGGCCGGCTGGCAGCGGCAGTGGCGGCGGCCGCGTTTTTTGTTTCCGGCTGCGATCATTATGTGGCATCCCATGCGGAGATGGATGGCGGCGTCACCATGGCGAGCCGGCAGGTATCGAAGGCGGACCGCGCCGGCTACACGGTGGCGACGATCGAGAAGGCGTTGCGGCTCTACGACAGCAAAGGGCGCGAGGCGGCGCTGGCTTATTATAACTCGCGGGAGAGCGTAGACGGCGAATGGTATGTGATCATCGCGGACGAGAACAAGGAGATTATCGCCCACCCCAATCCTGAGGTACTGGGAGAAAGCCTGTTGGGCCCTATGGGGGTGGATTTCACCGGCTACCGGCACGGCGAAGCGATCGCGGGCGCGACCGAGGCGGGGAAGTGGGTTGACTATATCTTTTTCAATCCTGCCACGGGCAGGGATGAGTACAAGCATACGTGGGCGGTACGGCATGACGGGCTGATTTTTGCCTCCGGCTGGTACCAGGTTTTGCCGACCCTGGCGCTGGCGGTCACGAAGGCGGAACCTGCCGAATACACGGTTGCGTTTGTTGAGCGGGCGGTGCGGTATTACAAGGCGCACGGGCGGGAAGAGGCGGTTGCGTACTTCAGCTCTGCCGAGAGTGTGGACGGCGCGTGGTACGTGTTTGTCATCGATGGGAGCGACCGGGTCATCGCCCATCCCGACCCGAAGTTCATCGGGCAGGATCTGAAGGGGGATCTGGGGGTGGATTCGAGCGGCTATCGCTTCGGCGATCTGATGTTGAGCGCGACGGAGGCGGGGATGTGGGTCGACTATCTGTCGGCGTCGAATCCTACGCAGGACGGCTCGGAGGAGGAGGTAAAGCATACGTGGGTTGTGCGTTACGACGGCGTGATCATTGGGTCGGGGTGGTATGAGTAGGGGCGAAGGGCCAGGGGCCGGGGGTGAGGGTAGCGTACCGTGCCGGCGCCGGGAATCTGCAGGGACAGAGTTGGCGGCTGGGACATCTGAGCCGAAGCGAACCGGCAAGAAGCAGGGCCGCATGATTTGCTTCCGGGTCGTTACGGTATTCCGTCAATTCAGTTCCCCCTCAATATGATAGAATGGACTCCGGTTTTGGTTCCCTACCGGCTGGCAGAGAGCATTCGACACTGCCGGTTTCCCTGTTTACCGGTCCGTGAACCATTCCAGTACACATCCTGGTTCGCGGTCCAGCTGTTGGCGCCAGGCTTACCGATTCGGAAAGACCGGCGGCGGTCATCGGCCCGCGCGACGCGGCTCACCGAATCCAGGAGGTCAACAGATGACGCCTTCCGAGATCATCTTTGAAGTAACCGAAGCGGTCGAAGGCGGGTACAACGCAAGGGCATCAGGTTACAGCATCTTCACGCAAGGGGACGGCTGGGCCGATCTGAAAGAGATGGTCAAAGACGCAAGTCGTTGTCACTTCGGGGATGAATGTATGCCCAAGGTGATACGACTGCATTTGGTCAAAGATGAGCTGATTGCGGTATGAGACTGCCCCGAGATCTGTCTGGCGACGATCTGATCAGATTGCTGCGCAGCCATTTTGGTTACCGGTTTCTACGTCAGAGAGGCAACCACGTACCAATCGTCCTTCACCGACAGGATTGCCCTCGCAGCACAGATTGACATATACACATATGGACATCTTGCATGTGTGTTCATATATGCACAAGCTGACCCCGGCAGTCTTTGTGTCTCCAGAGTCAATTGACAGCGCGGAAGGCCGAAAGGTTCTTTGCATGCAATCGGTTGAAATCAGCTTTCGTTGTGTTTCAAGCGTTGGATTTTGTGAAACACAGAGCCGTTTGATCCGCACAACCGAACGACAGACAGGCGCTCCCGCCACGCAGTGCCCGCCTCCACAACGACCACTCTCATCGAAGCTGGCGTTGAGCAGGTCGCCCAGCCCCCAAGCAGCTCAGACCCGTCTTAAGGGCTATTCTGGCGTGAAAGTCCCTGGAAGAGGCTTTCCCCCCTCGTAACGCTTGCTCTGCGTCCGCTCTGCGCCGCCTGACGAACGTTACGAACCGTTAGGTCTTACAGTACCTGAAGAGTCGAAAACGGCGCTTAGAACGCCTCCAGTGCGGTAAAATTTTTCCGGTTCCGGCAAAGAGGGCCGATTTGGCCGTTCTTGGGCAGTTTTGGCCTAAGGCGGCGTTTTGTCGCGTTTGGGGAGTCCGGCGTTACTTCACGGCTGATGCATCTCATCGTGTCGTGCCTGTAGACAATCGCGGCACACCGTGCTTAGTAACCCGAGTTCGGAGTTGAAGAGCGCCTTCTCAAGCGGGTAGGCCCGGGTTTCGCAGTAAGAAACCACCGGCCATGCACGGCGCACACGCCGGCAATCTCTCCGCGCACCGCTCCGATGTCCGCCTTCGTTGCCATACGTCCGATCTCGCCCTCCAGCCGTGCGCTCCGCTCTTCTGTCGTCACCGTCTGTCCCCTGAGGCCTGCGCCAACTTCGCAACCTTGCGCTCGATGCGCTCCGTCTCGGATAGCAGGACATCGCGCACAAACTCGCTCGTGATGCGGCCGGTCTCGAGGGCTGCCGTGCGCACCCGCTCGGCGTCCCGCGGCGTCATCGTCGTGGAAACCTGCTTGGTCCGCCGCAACCCGGGCGGCCGCACCACGCGTCTTCCGCCATTGTCAGTGGGCATAGCTTTCCTCAGCAGAATAAATGGGAAGATAGCAGGAAACCTGAATTCGGAGTTATAGAGCGCCTTGTCAAGCGGCTGCGCTGCTGTCTCCCCTTTCGACTCTCGCTCGTGAGCACGCTTCATATCCCCTGCCTGGTCAGTGGAATTGACTTGGCCGCTCCCGATTATACCGATTTCCGCAAAATTGACGCGAGATTGATACAAAAGAGAGTATGGTGTCACTGAAATGCCACGTAAGATCTGCTATATTTTGTGATGAGTTGTAAAGACAATTATGCAGATTAGGGGCGTACGCCCGTCAATCGTCGGGATAGCGCAGTCGCCATCGGGCAAGCGTTCTGTTGTGTAGGCAGGCAAACGGTGAGTTTCCACAGGCATTACCGCCTTCCTTGCGCCGGATGGCGTTATGAAGAGGGCCCGACATGCCGCCAAGCAACCACCGATAGCCGCGTTTAACTCCGAACTCAGGTCAAAGAATGTAATTCCCAATGTGCGGGAACCACATTGTTCCCTTTGCCTGCGTTAAATTGGAAGAATAGGCCGGCCATCTCCGGATTGCAGTGGACGCGGTCTAACCGATCGGGAGAAACACTGTGAAGATAGGCTCAGGCAGAGACGAGGAAATAAAACGTACTTCCCGCATCCTGCAGACTATTCATCTCATCGCATTGCGCCCCAGGCGATACCGGGCCAAAGACCTCGCGCGGCACTTCGAGATCGGTGAGAGAATGATCAAGAAAGATCTGCAGATCGTCCGCCACGGACTGCGCCTGTCCCTGCGCTCTTCCAGCGAGGGCTACTACTTTGCAGAAACGCCGCAGCTGCCTTCAGTTGCCTACAGCTTCACAGAAGCGCTTGCGCTCGTGCAGGCCGTGCAGGTATCGCGGCAGGTTACCGGCATCAGCTCATCAGATCTGGCGGCCGCCGTCGCGCGTCTGATCGCTCTCTTTCCTCCAGAGTTCAGCAGCTTCTTGCAAAGGCTGTCGCATCGCCCCCGTATTACAGTCGAACGCAAACACAGGCAGGAGATGTTGCAGCTGCTCAATCGGAGTCTTCTGGAAGGCTGCAAGCTGGAAATCGTTTACCGGACCGCTCGCAGAGAGGGAGCCGTCACCCGGCGCGTCGTTCACCCGTACCATATCATGTCCTATGTGCGCTCCTGGCAGCTGATCGCATACTGCGAGAACCGGCAGGATGTCCTCATGTTCAAGGTCGACCGCATTCAGACGGCAACGCTTCTCGACGAGAATTACGCAATCGCGGACGGATTTGACCTGGACCACTACATGGGCGATGCCTGGGGCGTTATGCGGCCTGAAGGCCAGGCGCCGGAACTCGTCGAGCTTCACTTCGCGCCGGATGCCGGCCGCTGGGTGGCTGAAGAATACTGGCACAAGAGCCAGCATGTGGAGGAGCAGCCTGACGGCAACGTCATCTTCCGCCTCAACATCGCCATCACGCCTGATTTTGTGAGTTGGGTTCTCTATTACGGCAGCAAAGTCGAAGTGATGAAGCCGGATCATCTACGAACGGCGGTCTCTTTAGAACATCAACGGGCCGCGGTGCAATATCAGAAGTCGAGGTAAAGACAAATGCTTAATTACGTTGGTCATCCTTATTACGATGTGGGCATTGCCACTCTCGCAGCATTTGTAGGGAAAAGAGAACCACGACTGTTGACCCCACAGGACCTTGAACAAGCCGCCGACTACATGGCACGCGAGTATGTACGGCAACCTCTGCGTTCTTTTCTGACAGTCGCGTTTCCCAATTCGGGATTTACCCAATCTACTTTCTTCAAAAAACCCGAACGCCAACAGGAGTACGCAAGACGGGTTCTGCGCAGCTCGGCAGAGAGCGTTCCAGTGTTAGATGAAAGGTGTGTCTTCACTGGAAAGCCTGCCGCGGCTGTAGCGTTTGATGATCAGGATAAACTTCCTTTAGGCCGGGCATTTCGTCAACATATCCCGCTTCTTACCCGCGTGGGGGCGATCAACTTTTATCCCTATGGCGACAGAGGGCTTCCGGTTTCCGGCGAAGCACTACTGGCGATTCAAGCGCTGCCGCTGGGGTGCGCCAAAACATCCGGCAAACTGCTCATGGTGCATTCTGATAATCCAGAAATGACCTGCCACTTCGCTAGCGAGTTCTTAGCGCAAAATCGGAAAAGGGTTCAACTCGCCCAGGCAGCAAATAGTACGAAAATGCCAGAACCTCATCAGAAGCACCATACTTTGCTTATTGAAACGCTTTTGCAAGCGGAAGATATGCGGAGGGAAGCTTTGGAGGAGGAAGAACCTTTGTTCACGCTGACCGCGTATCACCTGAGCAACAGTGGTCAAGGCCCCGGTCTTGATATCTACTTTCTGCCGATGCAGGTAGTGGGATTTCTGCGGACGATGCAGCAAGCAAGGTTCAGTGATGCGTGGCAAAGAATCGTTAGGAGAGCCTGGGAAATTGAGCCTCCCCGCAGAAAGAAGGAGGGAAGCGAGAAGGAACCATTCCAACCCGCCCGAAACTGGCTCTACGAGGACATCTTCGACCTGCCGGATAATGCCAAGCAATTCATTCGTACCTATTTCCTGCGCATCGCGCGCAGATACGCACGTGGCAAAACGGACCCGCGCCAGAACTATTCACTTGCCAATGAATCCGACCTGGTTTCGTGGGCAATCACTGCACGGTTTCTACGGAGGATTATGAACATGGAACCGCACCGTATAGAGCAGATTCGAAAGATGGCTGATGGATTGGCAGATTACGTCAAACATCAGAATGACCAACGGTTTTTCCGCGACTTCTTGATGAGTCGGAGCTATGGTGCCTTACGAGAAACGCTATTGAAAGCGAATCTTGCCCACGTTAGGCAAGGAAACCCACCGATCGTGCAGTTCGAACCATATATTGAAGTCTTTGAGGAGGGGATAGAAATGGAGTATAGAGACTGGCAATTGGCGCGTGATTTGCTACTCATTCGTATGATTGAACAGCTTCATACGAATGAGTGGTTAGACCGAAACAAAGAAGCTGTTGAAGAAGAAACGGACCGAGAAAACGGATAGACCTTTACATTCTTAAGGAGAGAGTCCAATGGCTTTTGTAACTGGCCTGATGCTGATCGATGCGCCCGCTTCTGCATTGAACAATTCGGGAGAGGGTATACCGAACGCTCGTACTGACAATACTGTAGCGGTGAAGGCTATCCGCACTCGTGAAGGAGCATATCCTTATGTATCCGCGCAGTCTTTCCGCTACTGGCTGCGTACAACGTTGGAAAATGGACAATGGGGTTGGCAGCAAGCGCCGATTTATCGAGAAGAAAAGGTTGCCTACACTGATGCCAACCCGATCAGATGGTGGGACGACGACCTACTAGGTTACATGCGTGCTCCTTCTACAAGGACTTCGGCCCGGGAGAAACGGGAGGCCGACGAGTCACGCGTCAATGAAACGCCCACACCAGAAACAGTAACGAGGGTGTCACCATTGCGCGTCAGCACGTTGGTTTCCTTAGCTCGCGGGGATATCACAAATGATTACAATACTATGTCGCGCCACGAAGGTGACCCCGTCCCGTATGAACACCAATTCTATCGTACAACTCTCAAAGGGTTATTTTCGCTTGACCTACATGCTTCTGGACGCTTTTCCTATCGGAAGAAAACAGGCTTCCGCAATTTGGACGATGTACGTATTGAGGAGGCGCAAAGGAATGGGCTGGAACACAATGAAACGCAGAAGGAGTACGTTCTCTCTCGGGAAGAACGCACGAAGCGAATCGCGTCACTATTCGAAGGGTTAGCGCACTTAGAAGGAGGAGCCAAGCAGACAATTCACTATACCGATGTGGCCCCAGCGTTGGTTATCCTTGCCGTGACCAGAGGCGGCAATCACATCTTCGGTCATACAGTTGGCGCCGATTCCTTCCGGTTGCCCGCACTGAAGATCGAAGCTCTGCATGAGGCATTAATGGTCTTTGAAAGTGACATCCTATCCACAGTCTATGTGGGGTGGGTAAAAGGATACCTTGATAAACAACGGGAAGAGTTGGAATGCGCTTTAGCGGAAGGGGGGCGGCTTGAGCAGGACAAGGCGAGAATCGTCTTGGACCATCCTCGCATCGTTTTTTCAAAGTTCATTGAAGACTTGAAAAAGCCTGAAAATAGTCATTGGCTGGACTAACGGAGGGCATATATGCAGGTTCTAAGAGTGGTGGGGGAGGGACTGACCACGTCCTTTCGCTATCCCCACTTCATGCAGCAAATTCATCCGACCTATGAGATGCCGCCGCCGTCCACCATCTACGGTCATATTGCCAGCGCGTTAGGAGAATGGTTTGACCCAGCGGGCGTTGCGTTCGCCTATCACTTTACCTTCACGGCCAAGGTGACCGACGTTGAGCACATTATCTTACTGAGTCCGAAAGGAGGGAGCAGCAGGCTGCCAAGAACGAAAATTCCTAACGTGCTGGAAGGAAACGCAAATCCTTTTAAGCGCGAGTTGCTTTTTCAGCCCAAACTCACACTCTACATCAATCGTCCCGATTGGGAAGACGCGTTTCGCAGCCCTCGCTATGCCGTCGTGTTGGGACGTTCACAAGATCTGTTCACCTATACCAAGGTCGACATCATTGAACTAGAACAGGCCGAAAGGGCGTACTTCGAACATACCCTTGCCCCACACGGGATGAGCCTACAATTTCGACGCGGGGTCGCGATTCTCATGCCACAGTTTGTGGATTACCACAAAAATCGTGCGCCAACGTTCAAGCAGTACGTGATTTTGCGGGAACGTGTGTATCTGCCTAACGGACAGGAACAGGCCATGCAATTCAGCAATGTTGACTCTGGCCCATATTGGATTGATCCAACGACCCCCAAAGACAAGGATGCACACTTGGGGTTGCCATTTCTTTCATTTGTGGAAGCAGAGGTGACGAATTGAACGCGCAGGCCTGCTGGCCGGATTGGATGGAGGAAACGCTGTGGGCCAAAAGCGCGCAGAAGGGGGAAGGAGGAGCACCGGAAAGTCTGGCCCGCCACACCTGGTTGGTGCTTTCGCGGTTGGCAGATTTCATCCAATTGCGTCCGGCTCTGCCCTCCCAAATCAGTGTGCCGCGCCTTTGGCATATCCTCTACTGGGCTGTCTTCCTGCATGACTTTGGAAAGGCTGCGGCCGGCTTCCAGAGCAGACTGCGCGGGGGGCCAAAGTGGCCACACCGCCACGAGGTGCTCTCACTTGCATTTGTCGATTGGTTCACAGATGGCCTCAGCGTGGAAGAGCGGCTGTGGCTTGTGGCTGCTGTCGTCTCCCATCATCGCGACGAGGAAGAAATCCGACGAAAATATCCTCCTCCAGATGAGTTCGACGACGATGACCAGATCGCCGAATTGGTTGCAGAGTTGGATGAGGAAACCCTTTGCAGCCTGTGGCGTTGGCTCGCTGAATGTGGCAACGCCTGGATCGACCAACTCGATCTGTCCGGCTACGGGATTGCGCCAGTAGACGTGCTTGCCGAGAACGAAGCGGTCGCCCTGGTGCAGACAAAGGGGGCCGCGCGCATTCATCACAGGCTCAAAGCGTATAGGCGCTTTGTGGAACAGTTGCGTGACGCCGATTCAGTTCAGATCATCGGCACCCTTGCCCTGCGAGGTTACATGATCAACGCTGATCACAGTGCCTCAGCGCATGCTGGGAAATTGCCGCGCGTCGAATTCGAAAAAAAGAGCATTCTTGCCAAAGGAAATCTGACGCAAGACAATCTATATGAACATCAGAAAGAAGCCGGCGAACTCAGCGGTTCTGCTCTGCTCATCGCTCCAACCGGGAGCGGAAAAACCGAAGCGGCGCTCTTATGGGCGGCAAATCAACGGGAGGCCGGGGGGACGCTGCCGCGTCTATTCTACACGCTGCCCTATCAGGCCAGCATGAACGCCATGAAGCAACGACTCGACAGGATGTTTGGGAGAAAGATGGTTGGGTTACAGCATGGCCGCAGTCTTCTGGCTCTCTATCGAATGCTGCTGGAGCGGGAGGACGATCCAGTACAGGTGGCGCGGCAGGCTAGGTGGCGACGCAACCTCAATGGGCTGAACTATCCTCCAGTACGTGTTTTCAGTCCGTACCAGATGCTGAAGGGCGTTTATCGTCTCAAAGGGTACGAAGCCCTTCTCAGTGACTATCAGGGAGCAGCTTTCATTTTCGATGAGATCCATGCCTACGAAGTCAAGAGGCTGGCGTTTATCCTCAAGACCATCCAGTATTTGAAAACGTACTTCAACGCACGTTTCTTTGTCATGACGGCGACTTTCCCATCATTGATCAAGGAGTGGCTTTTGCGAATCCTGGATAATCCTGCAGAGGTCAAAGCCAGCCCGGACCTGTTTGAGCAGTTCAAACGTCATCAGCTTGTCCTTTTAGAGGGCGAACTAACCTCAGACAAAGCATTGAAGCGCATCGAATCGGATGCAAGACAAGGGAAATCGGTGTTGGTTGTCTGCAACTTGGTAAATCGAGCTCAGATGGTTTACGAGGCATTGGCTGCGCGGCTGGAGGGATCGGGGGTTCACTCTGAACTGCTGCACGGACGTTTTAATATGCATGATCGATCCAACAAAGAGGTCACAATCCGCGAGAGGAGCGGCTCAACAAGTGATAAGCGAACCCCGGTGCTGTTGGTCGCCACGCAGGTCGTGGAGGTAAGCCTGGACATAGATCTCGATACAATCTATACCGATCCCGCGCCGCTTGAAGCGCTGATTCAGCGATTCGGCCGCGTTAATCGCCGTCGTAAGCTGAACGGGCTAGCTCCCGTTCATGTATTCACCGAGCCAACCGATGGACAACATATTTACGACGAAACGTTGGTCAAACGCACACTTTCAATTCTGCGGAGTAACAACGGCCAGGCTATTCACGAAGGAAAGATCGGTCAGTGGCTTGATCAGATTTACGATGGGGAAGTAGTAGAACGTTGGCAACAGGAGTACGAAATCGCGGCGGACGAGTTTGAGAGTGTTTGCCTTAAGACAATGAGAGCCTTCTGCTCAGACCAATCGTTAGAGGAATTGTTCTATAAAGCGTTTGATGGAATCGAAGTACTACCGGAAGTATTTTATGACAAATACCAGGAATACAAACAGAGTGATCCGATTCGCGCCGGAGAACTACTTGTCCCCATCTCACTAGGCAGGTATCACGCACTAAAGAATAGCGGGCAGCTGTACCCGAAGGAAAGACGGGAGCCGTATATAGCCAAGGTCCCGTATAGTAGCGAGTTGGGGCTCACGTTTGATTAGCGTTTCGTTACTTCACTTCGTCCACATCATCTTACGTTCCGTCATTCGGCCCAACGGATGGCGCGCAGTAGCCGGGAATACGCATTGTAGGAGCGGTTTGCCGCGCATGGGTAACCGGGTCAATGCAAGGGAAGCGCTGACAACATGACACTGCAGCTGCACGTCCCCCTCACCATCCACCATCTCACCTTCCACTGCCGCGCCCAGGAGCCGGTCCTCTGGCACGCCTTCAAAGGCAGCGCGGTACGGGGCGCATTTGCCGATGTGCTGCGCCGGACTTTCTGCCCGCAAGGGCCGGGTGCGTCCGGTACGGAGGACGCAGACAGCCTGCACGCGGCCGTCTGCCCCGTCTGCCAGCTGCTGGCCATGCCGCAGGAGGAGGATGCCGGCGGTGACCTACGCCGCCCCTACGCGGTCCGGCCGCCGCTCGACACGCGCCCCCGCTACGCGGCCGGCGAACCGTTCGCCTTCACCGTGATCCTGTTCGGCGACTGCCTCGACTACCTGCCCTACCTCGCCCTCGGCGCAGAAGGCATGGCGGCGGTCGGCATCGGCCGCAAGGACGACGCCGGTCGCCGCGGCCGCTTCACCATCGAATCGATTACATCCACCAACCCGCTGTCAAAGACAACGGCGATTCTCATGAAACCGGGCGAGCGCATGGTGGAGGCGGTCACCGCGCCCGTGCACCGCGCGCACGTTTCCGCCGCCGCAGAAGAGCTGGCAGAGCGCCTCGAAGCGCAAGGCAACCGGCTCAAAATCACCTTCGCAAGCCCCACGCGACTGATCAAGCGCCGGGGCAAAATAGGGACGCCCGAACCCTTCCAACTCATCAAGAACATCGCTCTGCGCCTGCTGGACCTGAGCGCGCAGTTCGGTGGCGGCAGGCCGACCGCCGGTACCCAGCGCAACGGAACCGGCGGGCGGGCGTTGGAGCTCAAACGGGATCTCTACCCCCATGCCGACACCGTCACCCTGATAAAGGACGAGACCCGCTGGTGGGACGTGAGCGGCTATTCCCACCGTTTACGCCGGGAGCAGAGGCTGGGCGGATTCATCGGCAGCGCCACCTACACCGCGCCGGACTGGCGGCCGCTGCTGCCCTGGCTGCTGTGGGCCACCCAGGTGCAGGCGGGAAAGAACACCGTGAAGGGCTGCGGCATTGTCGAGCTGTCCGCTGAAGCCCCGCGCAACGAAGCCCGGGCAAGCCGACAGCCGTGCATCGACGACGAATTCACGCAGCCGCTGTCGTAACCGGGACACTCTTTAGATGGAGGAACTGCAATGCCTGTCATTCAACATCTGATCGTAGACGAGTTCGGCAGCTTTGTCGGCAAAAAGAGCGGGCGGTTGCGCGTGACCTGCCAGGGCGAGAAACGCGGCGACGCGCCTCTCATGCACCTGGAGACCGTTCTGATCTCCGGACGCGGCGTCAGTCTCAGCAGCGACGTCGTGGCCGCCTGCGCCGAGCAGGGCGTGCCGATTCACTTTCTGGACAGCCGCGGCAAACCGGTCGGCAGCCTCTACAGCGCAGGCCTGGCCGCCACCGTGCAGACCAGAAGGGCGCAGCTCCAGGCCCGCCAGGACAGCCGCGGCCTGCACGTCGCCCTGGCCGCGGCCGAGGGCAAGCTGGGCAACCAGATCAACCTGCTCAAATACATGGCGAAATACCGCAAGGCCAAACAGCCGGACCTGCACAAGGAGGTGCGCCTGCTGGCCGACGAAGTGCGCGACCACATCGCCGAGCTGGACCGGCTGCGCGCCGACTCGCTTGAAAGTCCAATTCGGAACTATACGGTGGACGACGTGCGCGGGCAGATCCTCTCCATCGAAGGCCGCGGCTCCCAGAAATACTGGCAGGCCATCGGCAAGCTGCTCCTGGCCGACGTGAACTGGCCCGGACGCCGCACCCAGGGCGCCAGCGATCCGTTGAACAGTGCCCTCAACTACGGCTACGGGATCCTCTACAGCCAGGTCGAGCGGGCGCTGGTGCTGGCCGGCCTGGACCCCTACGCCGGTTTCCTCCACACCGACCGCCCTGGCAAATCCGCGCTCGTCTACGACATGGTCGAGGAGTTTCGCCAGACAGTCGTCGACCGCACAGTCCTGGCGCTCTTCAACCGCGGCGTGGCTGTCGAGCTGGACGGCCGCGGCCGCCTGACCGAGAAATCCCGCAAATCCCTGGCTGCAAAGGTGTTCACCCGCCTCGAAGCCCAGGAGCGCTACGAGGACAAACGCCACCCCCTGCGCAATATCGTACAGATGCAGGCCCGCCACCTGGCCGCCTACCTGCGCGGCGAACGCGATGCCTACCTGCCCTATGTATCGAGTTGGTAGACGGCCCCACGGAGATCACTGAAAGATGCGTTGTCTTCTCATCTATGACATCCCCAACGACAGCGTGCGCGCCAGGATCGCCGACTTCTGCCTCGACTACGGCCTGGACCGCGTGCAGTACAGCGCATTTCTGGGCCGCCTCAGCGCCAACCACCAGGAGGAGATGATGCTGAAGATCGAGCAGAAGATCGGCAAAGCCGCGGCGCGGGTCCATCTGTTTCCCCTCTGCAAGGAGGACTGGCGCAAACGCCTGATCGTCGAGCAGGGAATGGAGGAGGATTAACCGTGTCCAACCATCCTGTCCCCGCGGCCGGGGCCGCGGCGGAACACCCCGAGTGGCTGTTGAAGGTGATCGACCTCAAGCAGTACGCCTACTGCCCCCGCATCCCCTACTATCACTACTGTCTGCCCGGCGTGCGCCCCACCACCTACAAAATGGAGGCCGGCATCCGCGCCCAGGATGGCGCCGAAGCGCGCGAGCGGCGGCGATCGCTGCGCACCTACGGATTGACGGAAGGCACGCGCCATTTCAATGTCTCTGTGGCATCGGCGCAACTGGGCGTAAGCGGTCAGATAGACCTCGTGATTTCGCATTCCGTGGATGGTGAAGAGCGGCTGGTCCCGGTGGACTACAAGCTGAGCCGGCGCGAGCCTGGGCGCCATTTCAAACTGCAGCTGGCCTGCTATGCCCTGCTGCTGGAAGAGGTGTGGCAGCTGCCTGTGGAGGAGGGCTTCCTCTACCTGATTCCGGCGCGGCGGGCGGTACGCGTGCCCATCACAACGCGATTGCGCAACGATGTCCGCCGCCAGCTGGCAGACATTCGCAGGATCGTCCAGGAAGAGCGGATGCCGCTTACTCCGACCAAATATCGCGGCCGCTGTGTAGACTGCGAGTTCCGACGCTTCTGCAACGACGTGCTATAATCGCGTCGTTTCGCAAACCGCTGCCGAAGGGGAGAAGTGCTGTGCGTTCCCCGAACGGTTCAATCGCGAAACCACAGCCTGACCAGAGAAAAATGACTGCAAACTGCGTTCGCAAACCGGTGGGGTTTTTGTGCAGTTTGGAAACTGCGAAAAACTGTCTGTGGCCGGCCTTTTTTCTGATCCGAAACCCGAAATTGAGGCCACTGGAGGGCCCAGGAAGCGCCCAAAAGGGTCATCAGGTCATTTAGGACCTGAACTGCGAGAAAAACGCAAGCGGCTCCATTCATCGGCTCAACAGAGAGAGCACTGAAAGGAAGTTGTTGCTGCGGGCGGCGGCCCTGACTGATCGGGCTCCATTCATCGGCTCAACAGAGAGAGCACTGAAAGTCTTCCCAGCCGCTTTTGCACTGGACAACGAGAACTCTAGCTCCATTCATCGGCTCAACAGAGAGAGCACTGAAAGGGCTATGGTAGGGGGAGCTAATCGACTACGGCTCCCGCTCCATTCATCGGCTCAACAGAGAGAGCACTGAAAGATCCCGAACCGACCAGGGAACCGCAGGCTGCCGGTTGCTCCATTCATCGGCTCAACAGAGAGAGCACTGAAAGGGAAATTGTGCGCCTGGATGCCGAGGACGCGTCATTGTGCTCCATTCATCGGCTCAACAGAGAGAGCACTGAAAGGTTCGGCTCAAACGGCGTGAATGAATCCGGGCCGGGCGCTCCATTCATCGGCTCAACAGAGAGAGCACTGAAAGAACAACAACGAAGTCACTTCCAAAGTCCGAACCAGCTCCATTCATCGGCTCAACAGAGAGAGCACTGAAAGAGTGTGGACCTGCCGACGGGCACCCTGCGCCACAGCCGCTCCATTCATCGGCTCAACAGAGAGAGCACTGAAAGATCGGATCGCCGCGCCAGGGCAGGGCGAAATAGGCACGCTCCATTCATCGGCTCAACAGAGAGAGCACTGAAAGTATCGCCTCTCCCTCATATCGTCATCACGCCCCGCTGCTCCATTCATCGGCTCAACAGAGAGAGCACTGAAAGAACCCGGCCGCCTGGCAGGCCTGGGCGATGCGCCGCGAGCTCCATTCATCGGCTCAACAGAGAGAGCACTGAAAGGTTTATAGCGGTGAGGATATAATCAGGGAGTTGAAAAGCTCCATTCATCGGCTCAACAGAGAGAGCACTGAAAGGAAGAGGCCGAAGATGCTGTTCAGGACGCCTATATCGCTCCATTCATCGGCTCAACAGAGAGAGCACTGAAAGACCCCGACCACGCCGGTGCGCCGGAACCGGATAACCTGCTCCATTCATCGGCTCAACAGAGAGAGCACTGAAAGAACAATTGCCCCTTAATCGCAAGGGGCATTGTCCACACGCTCCATTCATCGGCTCAACAGAGAGAGCACTGAAAGGATTCGCAGGCCGTCGAGCGCATTGCCGCCGGCGCTCCATTCATCGGCTCAACAGAGAGAGCACTGAAAGACGCCGGAATAAGCGCCGTCCAGCTTGGCCATCAATTGCTCCATTCATCGGCTCAACAGAGAGAGCACTGAAAGCTCGTGTTCTGCTCTCAAGGCTGTCTCCCCAAACCCGGCTCCATTCATCGGCTCAACAGAGAGAGCACTGAAAGGTTCGAGACGGGCGCGGCGTACTTCCCCCGCAACAAGCTCCATTCATCGGCTCAACAGAGAGAGCACTGAAAGAGTACGATCCCGATCTCCCAGCCGTACTTTGCCCCGGGCTCCATTCATCGGCTCAACAGAGAGAGCACTGAAAGCTCGACAACGATGCAGGGGAAATAGGGGCGCGGGTTGCTCCATTCATCGGCTCAACAGAGAGAGCACTGAAAGCTGATTCCAGACCAGGGGCTTTCCGCTGCCTTGCCATTGCTCCATTCATCGGCTCAACAGAGAGAGCACTGAAAGAGTAACGGCAATTTCTGATCAACTGCTGCTCAGGCTCGCTCCATTCATCGGCTCAACAGAGAGAGCACTGAAAGAATATCGGCCTATCCCGTTTCTCGCACCATATCGGATGCTCCATTCATCGGCTCAACAGAGAGAGCACTGAAAGGACGCCATGCAAGCGCAGTTCATGCGACATCGCCTGTGCTCCATTCATCGGCTCAACAGAGAGAGCACTGAAAGCGGACCCACCGCATGGTGGGGTCGCCCCGGTCGACCTGGCGGCAAAGCGTGCTCCATTCATCGGCTCAACAGAGAGAGCACTGAAAGCGGACCCACCGCCGCAGCAGGTGCCGGCGCAGGTGGCCACCGAGGCTCCATTCATCGGCTCAACAGAGAGAGCACTGAAAGGCGAAGTTTGGTTGGCGTCCGGATTGGGCAAGGCCGGCGGCTCCATTCATCGGCTCAACAGAGAGAGCACTGAAAGAACGAGGCCAGAGCAAAAGAAAACAAGCCGGCTTATGCTCCATTCATCGGCTCAACAGAGAGAGCACTGAAAGAAGAATTGGGATAGTGGCCGGGACTTCCTGATTGTTGTAGCTCCATTCATCGGCTCAACAGAGAGAGCACTGAAAGAATGACTTCGAGGGCGTAATGGCCCGCATCCAGACGCTCCATTCATCGGCTCAACAGAGAGAGCACTGAAAGGGGGGTCGGGGCGCGGTGCGGTCGGTCGTGGGCTTCTGGCTCCATTCATCGGCTCAACAGAGAGAGCACTGAAAGCTAAAACGCTTAGGGGCCTTGTATGAAGCTTAGAGAAGGGCTTCATTCAACGGCTCAACAGAGAGAGCACTGAAAGCGAAGAACGACGACCCGGACGCGTCGGGCAGCGAGGGCTTCATTCAACGGCTCAACAGAGAGAGCACTGAAAGATCGGCTGGAACCCATTCCCGGATCGCTACAAGGTCCGCGCTTCATTCATCGGCTCAATAGAGAGAGCACTGAAAGTTTCCAGTCCCATATTCCTGGCGCAGATTCCGATTTGGCTTCATTCAACGGCTCAACAGAGAGAGCACTGAAAGCTTATACCAGGGGTTGGGTCCGGTCTGCCGGTTTTGCGGCGACGGTTTGGGGCGGAGATGGCTTCGCGAGCGCCTCCCTGACGGTGGTGGTTGGGAGATTGAGGGTTAGAGATGCGTGAAGGCGACGGGGCGCGCGGGACAAAACACAGATCCGAGAGATCGCGGCTGTAAAACGCAATGCCAATCGCGGTCCGGAAAACCAAAAAGTGAATCCGGTCAGCCGCCTCCGGCAGCCACGGAAAGGGCGCCAGCGATCTGGACTTTCCGGTCGAGTTCCCGCCTTTGCCCGCGGGGGCGTATGCCGATGCCTATTTCGGGCTGCTGGAGTCTCTGGAAAGGCTGTTCGGATCTCCCGTTGACCTCGTTGTCGACTCGGCGATCCGGAATCCTTTCTTCCGGCAGCGCGTTGAAGAGACCAGGACACAGATCTATGCGGCTTGGGGCCAAGGCGTACCTGTTTGATATTCGTTTTCAGAAAAACGTCTAACATTTTCCCGGCCCCAAGGTCTGAAACCGGAGGGAAGCATGAGCAACGTCTGGCAAGCGCAGGAGGCGCGGGCGCGCTTCAGTGAGCTCCTAGAAGCCAGTCTCGCAGAAGGACCGCAGATCGTCACCAAGCGCGGGAAAGAAACCGCGGTGCTAGTGCCGATTGAACAGTGGCGTAAACTGGAAAAACTGGCGAAACCAAGCCTAAAGGCGTTCTTGCTGGCCCCAGAGCCACGTACAGAGGCGTTAACCCCGCCGAGAAGGAAGCTCCGCCTGCGTTCGGCACCGAATTTAGAGTAGGGGAATGCTGTGTATCTCCTGGATACGAACGTCGTCTGCGGGTTGCGACGTTCGCAGACCTCAATTGACAGTCTTCGGAGATCGGTATGAACATTAACACCGACCATCTGAACCGTTGCATCAGTACGCTCAGAAGCGCCTGGGAAGGATTGCAGCAGCGCGAACCGGGCGACGTGTTGTATGACATCTACCGCGCGGCCTGTGTCAAGGAGTTCGAGCTTGTGCTGGAGCAGAGCGGCAGATTGCTGAAAAGGCGGCTGCGTCCCTACTTTGCCAGCAACCGGCAGGCGGACCAGCTGTACGTCAACGATATTTTCCGCTACGCGGCCAAGCACTGCCTGATCAGCGACGACGCCTGCGAGCGCTGGCTGGAATACCGCGTTGCCCGCAATGAAACGGTGGATGAATGCGGGGCGCGGTTTGCCGAGAGGACGCTGGAACTGCTGCCCCAATTCATCGCGGATGCAGATGCGTTAGCCGGTGTTATTGACGGGGGTTGGGAGAGCTGATGACATACAGCGATGAAGAGATCCTGCGCCGTTTGCGGCTGGGCGAGGACAGCGGCTGGGCGTTCAAGCAGGTCGAATTCAGCGGCGACCGGCCGGCAAGCCCGCGCCGGGATGACTGGGCCGATGAGATAACCGCCTTCGCCAACGCAAGCGGCGGCGCGCTGCTCTGCGGCGTCAGCGACGATGGGGAGGTGAAGGGCATGTCGCGCCGGCAGATCACCAACCTGGACGCGCTTCTGGTCGAAGTCGTACATTCGATCAAGCCGCCGGTACGCATCCGCACCGATCATCGCGAGCTCGCCGGCGGCAAACCGGTGCTTGTGGTCGAAGTGCCCCAGGGCGACACAGTGCACGAGGCGCCGGGCGGCGCCTATATCCGCGTCGGCGCGTCGAAGCGCCTCATGACGAGCGACGAGCGACTGCGCCTGGCGCAGCGGCGGGGCCAGGCGCGCTTTCGCTGGTTCGACGAGCAGCCTGTGCCGGGCACGGGATTCGGGACATTGGAGGAGGCGCTATGGAAGCCGCTGTTGAGCGCCGAGGGGGCGGCGGATCCTGAAGCGGCCCTGGAGAAGATGGGTTTCCTTGCGCATGATGAACATGGTGTGAAGAGGGCTACGGTCGCCGGTCTGCTTCTATGCAGCCGGGCTCCCCAGGAATGGTTTTCCAACGCCTGCATCACCGCAACTTGTTACCGGGGCAAGGACCGAACGACCGGCCAGATCGATGCCCAGACAATCACCGGACCTCTGAACCGACAGATCGCGGAGGCGGTCGCTTTCGCCTTGCGTAATATGCGGGTGGCGGCGCACAAGGCGCCGGCGCGGGAAGAGCTGCTCCAATACAGTGAAGAGGCTCTGTTCGGGACGATCACCAACGCCGTGGTCCACCGCGACTATTCGATCCATGGGACGCGGATCCGGCTGTCGATGTTTGAGGACAGGGTGGAGATACAGTCTCCCGGAGCGCTTGCGAACAATCTGACAGTTGACGACCTGGCATACCGACAGTCGACGCGCAACGAGGTTCTGGCAACGGCGCTCGGCCGCATGTCCGCCGGAGAGATCAGGGGCGCGGGCGGTCGGCTGTACGTGATGGAGAGGCGCGGAGAACGGCAAAGGCGTTTTGGATGTTCCGTGCGCAGCCGTTCGGGGCGCGGCGGCACTTTGCTCGCGCCAGCCGCTGTTCGGACAGACGACGTCAAGGAGCCCTGGTGTGAAGGCGTTCAGAGCCGCTCAGAGCGCCTGTTTTGGGAGATTGGGTCCTCTGCAAAGCCCTGAACGCCCGGTCTGCCCCCCTCCATGCTGCGCAGGGGGCGTTTTGGCAATACCGGGGCAGACGGTTAACGGGGCAATCGTTTTCCAGAGCCTGCGAAGGGCGCGCACGAGGGGCACCCCTACCGCCTGTCATGGTCATTTCAGACAATATGATCTTATGTGCATATGTTACTATGTTAATCGATGCTGCACCTGTATGATTGACGGCGGCCGGCTGTGACGAGAGACGGCCCGGCCAGCCGGCGGGCGCGTCCTGCTACCCGGGATGCGAAGGGACACGGCGAACACCTTTTTGTCCGCGGAGGACGCGGAGGGGCGCGGAGAACTGCTTTTTTGTCCGCGAAGTCACGCGAAGGACCGCGAAGAACACCAATGGCGTATCGGATTATCTGTGCGCAGCTATGCAGCCGTGCGCGGATCAGTTGCGCTTTGCCCGCGTAAATTATTGTTCAGGCGAAGGTGAAGGAGGCCTAGTCGGCGGCCGCGCCAAGAGCGGCTGCCGTTCCCCGCGTTGCGAAGTTTGCTCTCAGCCATAGTTTATCAGCTCTTTTGCCTTTGTTCAGGTGCGCCCATTTTTGGCGGTAGAATTCCCGGTACTCCTCTTCGTGTTTGCGCCTGTTTTCCTCCTTCTCTTTCTTCCACACTGCGTGCGCGGCTCTTTGCTCTTTCTGCCAGCACTCTTTGCACACCTCGCGGCCGGCGGCCCATTTCTCAGCCGGGATGGCGTTGCCGCATGGACAGAGGATCTCGGACCGGCCGTCAGAAAGGTCAGCGTCGGACTGGCCGTTGATGTTGGTGTTGACGTTGATTTTTTTGTTATCCCCATTTGCTGATGGATGTACCCCCTTTTCATTTCCTTTATCTATTTCAGGAAGTAGATCTATTTTTGTGTCGCGCCCGGTTGACAACCTCTCAGTAAGGGTGTCGCGTTCGCTTGACAACAGGGTGTCGCGGCCGGTTGACACCCTGCCGGCTGGAGGTTGTAAAGCGGTGGTTGACAACCTTTCGGCGTTATCCACAATGCGGGCGACGTCTGCGGGGGTCTTTTTGCGGGTGAAGTCGTCTTTGGTTTTGGTGGCGGCGAGGCGGCAGAGCTCCTCGAATTCGGGGACGGCGTAGAAGATGACGGGCTGGTCGCCCTTGCGCCTGTTCTTGGGATAGCCTTTGCCGAGCTTGATGAGGAGACCATGCTTAACGACGGTGCCGAGATAGCTGCAGAGCGCCTGGCGCGAGATGCCCAGCTGCTGCGCGGTCCATCCCTGCTGGAAGTAGAAGGACCTGAATCTGCTGTCGCGGTTGTCGCAGTTGGCCAGGCCGGCGCCCAGGAGGAGGACCGCTTGCAGGCGGGCGGGCAGAACGGAGAGGATGTCGGACTCGAACAGGTCGAGGACGATGTTCTCGTAGCGGTGGTGCTGATGCTGGTTGTAGTCTGGAGAGCTGACGTCGTTGCGGTGAATGTCGGATGTTGACGTGCGGGCGTGCGCAGTGGTATGCTGTGAAGCAGACACGGGATGCATCCTCCTGTGGTCTCTGGTGACGGGAGCGTCAACTCGCCGTCATCGCCCATCTTCCTGCAACTGCTCACCTCGCCCAGGTGGGCAGTCGCATTTTGAGGGGCATTTTCAGTTGTGGAGCTTGAGGATAACATGCCGGTTGACGATCGCGCAACCGGTTGTTACGATGGGGGTCGATGGATGAAAGGGAAGAGATCCATTGGTTTCATGGGGAAGACCTGCGAGGCTCCGGCCAGCGGGTCTTTTTCTGTTTTTTGGCGCTCTGTGACGGCCCGAGACCGCGCTGGCAAGCGGTGACGTCAGCCTGAACCGGGACAGGCAGGGGCAACCCCCGGTTTATCCACGAAGGGCCACGAAGAAGACCCTTTTATGGTGAAGCAGTTCGGCAACTGCCTTGCGCCATTTCGTTTGCCGGGGGCGCTCCGGCGACGCTGCACGCGGGTTGCGCTTGCGGACATTAAGGCAGGTGCTGCTCCAAGTCTTCGATTGTACGCTTCAATTCTTCGATGTTGGCCCGGGCCGCGGCCAAGGCTTTTTCCTCGGTTTCGGCCAAGGTTTCGAAGGAGTCGCCCCAGCCTGCATTGTGGTGCTGAAAGAGGGCCGGCGTGGCCTGATAGCTGAATCTGGCGGGGACTGTGAAAGGCGCATTTTCATAGATGCAGTAGAGCGGCGTCTCTTTGAAAAGCCGGCAGAAGTCTCCGCCCGGCGCGAACATAGGCCACAAGTTTGGTTCGAAGTCTACATCGGCAATGTACAGGTCGGCGTACTCCGGCCGGTCAAAAATGGTGGTGTTGTCCAGCTGTTCCCTCGTGCCTTCGAGGACGACTGTTGTTTCGAAGTCGAAGTCGTCGTCATGGCAGAGCAGGAGCGTTGCTTTGATGATTTGGGACATTGTGTGGACTCTCAGGGTGTGGGTGGGCGCGCCGGCCCGGTTTACGCCACGGGGTGTCTTGATGCGCAGCTTTGCGCCAGGGGGCTCGAGCGGGCCGGGGGCGCAGCTTTGCGGCCATATCTTTCAGAACGGGCACAGGGAAGCGGCTCCGGTTCGTTCCCGGGACTTGTACGCTGGCAATTGCGACAATTTGTCGTTTTTGCGGGTGTTTCTGTCGCAGATGGGTGAGGCGCCGGGCGGTACGAAGGGGTATGCTCTGCTTCTCGAGGGCGGGGGGCCGGATTCCTAGCGACACATACAAAATATTTTTCTCCAGGCGGGGCAAATCCGATCGCACACTTGCCTTGCGTGAAGCAATTGAAACAGCCAGAAGCCAGTTCGCCCAAAAGCATGGTATTGCAATTGGAGCGTCGCTGCAGGTATTTGAGTTTTCTCCCAGTGAGCAGGCGGGCTTACAAGCCGTAGATTATTTTACATGGGCCATACAAAGGCTGTATGAGCGTCACGAGGAACGGTATGTGAGGTATCTTGGGGAGGCTGTTCGGGTGGTGCTGGATATCGACGACAAGCGCAAGACCGGAGCTGGCAAATACTATACGCGGAAGAGTCCTATTCGTGCCGCCAGACTTGCTTGGAGGCATGAAGAAGAAAAGCCAGGGATATAGGATTATGCGAACCGCGGCCCAATAATCACACGGCATGGAGCCGAATTTTGTCCACTGGCTTGCTCACATAGTAGACACTGACCCAAGAAAGTGCAAATTGGTAATTTGCATAGGTATGGTTGGCCCCAATCTTTGGACCACGAAACGGGGGAAATAAAGTGCATGCAGACGGCGAGGGCGGTTGTCTGAACTGCAGTTCGGGGGATTCAGGGGATGGGCTGCAGTTTGGCCGGAGCCGGGCGCGCATTCTTGCCGGCTGCCCTGGCTGGTGTGCCGCGCTCTTAGCAGTCCGCGATAGCCGCTGGGCAGACTCTCCTGGCACTCAAACGGTTCTGTCACAATCGACTTCAACGGCCAGCTTCGCTCCTGTCAAGGAATTCAGGCGGTAGGCCAGTCGCTTCGACAGAGGGGGGAGCCTAGGGCCCCTCATGCCTGAAAAATCGCTTAGAACGGCTCCGGCGCGGCCGGTTGCATTGATCTGCCCCTGGGTCGCTTCGCGGCTGGCTTTCTGTTCGTGAGCGCCGCCGGGACGCTGGCAAATGCGACAATTTGTCGTTTTTGCGGGTGTTTCTGTTGCAGACGGATGAAGTGCCAGGCGGTACGAATGGGTATGGCCCGCTCCTTGGGGGCGGGCAGCCAGGTCACTTACGGGAGCTGCTCTTTGATCCTCAACATCAGGACACCATCCGCTAGCCAAGCCTATTCGAGAGTGCACCTTGTGGTTCGTGGTCTTGTCATTGCTGTCATGCAGACGCTCCTGAATAGAATCGGATTCCCAAACGCCAGAACCACCTGGACAACAGTAACAATGCCGCTGCCAATGCCACTGATCCAACGAAGGTTGTTGTTGTGATGCGTCCGCTGATCGCAGAAGCAGGCACCGTTGTGGCGAAGGCCACAGGCACGAGAAAAGTCAGTGTAACGCGCAACCAAAACGGGTAGATGCCTATTGGCCAGCGGCCCGCCTGCCATAAGCTTACAAAAATTTCCTGGATGTTTTCCACTCGAACAAACCAGAATGCAGTGGTACTGAGAAGAAGCAGAAAGCTATAGATAATTGCCATGCCGCTGAACAACGAACCCACAAAAGTGAGAATCTCAAAAAGGCCAATATGCGAACCCATCCTTATGATCGCCAGGGTGAATATTGGTATTGCGATGAATACATCTACCAGTCGCCAGATTTCCACTTTCTGAATGCTGACCAACACCTGTGAGTCAACCGGTTTTGTCAGAGTGAAATCCAGGGTGCCCTTCCTTATGTCTTCAAAGAATCTTGTCATAGCAGGTCTGATAAAGGTCCGAACCACGCCGCCCATAAGAAAGTAAACACCTACGAGTGCTATCAGTTCTGCGGCTTGCCATCCCCCCAGGTTGTCGGTGTGGGAAAAGATAACGGTCAGACCGACAAAGGCTAAGCCCAGTTCCATCAGACTCTGCATCAGATTGAACCAAAAATTGACTCGATATTCCAGTTCGTTCTGTGCTGCCAACCGAAAATATGTTGCCACCAGACTGACGTAGTACATGATATCTTGGTTTCCAGTGCACCTTGGCATGCGTCGTCGAAGATTATGCTGGAACTATCTACTGCCGTCAGGCACCAACTGCCGTGTAGCGTCGAATCCCCTTGCGATAAGAAATCTGGAGTATGATAAAACCTCCAATCACCCAAATCAGTTGCATGCCGAGCCCGGCAATGAGTTCACGAGACGTGACTCGGCCCAGCAAGATTTCGACCGGGAAAGCAAGCATCCAACGGAAAGGCAGTATAGCGGCTAAGCTCTGTACAGAATGGGGAAAAAGGTCGAGCGGTGCTAATCGACCAGAAAAGGAAAGTCCAAAAAGGAAGTAGAGTTGGCTAATGGCATCGACCCGAGTGGTCCAGAAGGCCAGCATAGCAAGCGCCCATTCCAAGAACAGACGCATGAGTAAGGCCAGAACAAACACGGGCACAAAGGCTACCAGCGCGCTTGCTTCCGGCTGCCAGGAAGCGGAAAAGGTCCAAGCCAGAAACGCGACAGCCGCCCCTATCACGGGCAACGCCACCAACTTGAATGCAAAATTGTCGGCAATATCCAAGTGAATTGGGTGGACAGGTTTGAGCAGGTCTGATGAGAACTCACCTAAACGGATACGATTGCTAAGGGCCAGCGCAAACCAGGTATGTGTAGCGTGATTGACCAGAAGCATAAGGATGTAGTACACGACGATGTCGTTTACAGTGTAACCGGCTACCGCTCCTCCCTTTTGTAACGCCACCGTCCGCCACACCACCAGATACAAGACCGGTCCCACAATCGAACTCAAAATCCAGATTAGCAGTGCAACTCGGTACTGAAGATTCAGCGCCAACTGAATTCGCATATAGCTTCTGTAGATGAAAAAGTAGGACTTCATTTTTCGGATTCAGTGCGACTGTCGATTGTGTGCGTCAACTGACTTCCACTCGGCTGGATTCATTTTGCCGGTAACCAGTTTAACCTACTTGAGGTGGGTCCCAATGTTCGGCCCACGAAACGGGGAAAATAAGGCGCTTTCGGACGGATGCGGTTTGCCACCATCAGAGCACGAAGTGCTCTTCCACCGCCCGCGATGGCGCTGTCGTAGGCGAGGGTCATGGCTTTGGTGCGGTAGTGTATGAACTGCAGTTTTGGGGGATTTAGAGGATGGGCTGCAGTTTGGACCGGAGCCGGGCGCGTTTTCTTGCCGGCCGGCCTGGCCGGTGTGCCGCGCTCATGGCAGTCCGCAACAGCCGCCGGACAGACTCTCCTGGCACTCAAACGGTTCTGTCACAATCGATTCCAACGGCCAGCTTTGCCCTTGGCAAGAAATTCAGGGGAGAGGCCAAACGCTATGGAAGGGGGAGTGGCAGAAGGGTACCCTCATGCCTGGATAGGCGCTCAGAACGGCTCTGGTGTGGGCGGTTGTATCGGGTTGCCCCCGGGTCGGTACGCGGCGGGCTTTCTGTTCGTTAGCGCTTCCGAAAGGCTGGCAAATGCGACAATTTGTCGTTTTTGGGGTGTGTTTCTGTCGCAAATGGATACAGTGCTGGGCGGTACGACCGGGTATGCCCCTCTTCTTGAGGGCGGGCGGCCAGGGCCCTTACGGGAGCTGGTCTTTAGTGCGCAGCGACGCGTCGAACGAGCAAGCTGGGACACGGACTTTCGCTTCAAAATGTTGTCTCAGTCAGCTGCGGTTGCTCTGGGCTAAACTTGCACGGGACCGCACTTGAAGCCAAGCAGGTGATAGACTGAAAAGCCTTGGTATGTTATCGTCTTTCACAATCCTGAGGGTCAGCAGGTGGCATTTGAGATGGTCTATTCCAGGATATTCCACGCTGACCGAGACTACACGAGCCGGATTTGAGTAGTCAGTGCATCCGAGGCGTGCAATTCTCGCCACCTCAGTCGCTCAACTCCAGGCGGAGGAAGATCAACGATGGAAAACGAGAATAGGCCACACACAGAGATACCGCTGCATACTGTCACCAAGGTCCCCGTAGAGCGGCTGGTGCTGGACCGTCTTAATCCTCGCTTGTTTCCCACCAGTGCCGAAGCAGATGAAGTTGAAATAATCGCACGACTCTATCGCTCGGAAGATTTGAGTGAGTTGCTCCAATCGATAGCGGCGAACGGTTACCTGGATATTGAACCTCTTATTGTTCTTGAAGAGAACGAGACTTTAACCGTACTGGAAGGCAACCGCCGTTTAGCAGCTATCCGTCTATTCGAGAAACGTGACCTCGCACGTCAGATTCTTCAACGAACGCGTCTCAAAATTACCATTCCTGGATTCCCTGCAAAATTCCACAGCACGATTAGGAAGGTTTCGGTATACCGTGTAGACAGTCGGGAGGAAGCCAGACCCTTTATTGGATTCAAACACATTAATGGCGCCGCCAAATGGGGGTCATATGCAAAGGCGAAATTTGCCGCTGATTGGTACAGAAAGGAGGGTACGTCTCTTTCTGCCATAGCAACCAAAATTGGTGACAGGCACGACACGATCAAGCGAATGGTGAATGCCATCTATGTACTTGAGCAAGCGGAACGGGATAAAGTCTTCCGCCTCTCAGACCGGGCGAGTCCACGATTCAACTTCTCACACCTATACACGGCTCTGTCGCGTGCGTCTTATATGCGCTTTCTCGGTTTAGAGGAGGCTTGGTCCCGGTTCGATCCCGAACCGGACCCCGTCGCTAAAGAGAAGCTGGGCAACTTATGTGAAGTCTTACGATGGTTATATGGGTCTAAGGAAGAGGATATTGTTCCGGTAATACACTCTCAGAACCCTGACATCCGGCTCCTGGGAGAAGTCCTTGAGAGCCCGGAAGGGCTCTCGATTCTGAGGGCTACGCGTTCCCTTGCGGAGGCGCATTTGAGCACAGCTCCTGCGAGCCAAAGGTTTTCAGACTCACTGTTGCGAGCAAGAAGAGAGGTGCGTGAGGCATCGAATAACCTTCGCGGGTTCGACGGCCGAGATCAGGCTTTAGTTGGAATCGCGGAGGATATTTCCGAAACAGCTCAAGCAATGCTCGCTCGAATGGTCAAGAAAATGAGAGATGTAGAGGCCGAAGAAGAATGAATCCAGTTCTCTATTTTCCTTCCGATGCGTTTGCCGCCGGCAAGTCGCTCGATATGGACCTGGCGGCTGACTTCTTAGAACTGAATGCCCTTTTTTCCAAGGACGGGCAGTCATATAGCGAAGAGATCGTCAATGCATTGGAACTCGCAGCTGAGACGGAATACGAAGATGTTGATGATGAAGTCAGAACTCGGGAGGAAGTTGCAGCGGGGGCTGTCAACCGCATGGCATCGCGGAAACGGGTCCTGGCAAAATCTTATCCGTTTGAGATTGACGACAGCGGTGACGTCATCTTCTTCACTGGTGAGCAGGCGGACCTGGGTCATACCGCTTATCTCGTGTCGCTGATTTTATCCAATTTAAAGTCGGTGTCTCCTCTACTCGTTGGCAGCGACGTGCATCCCACCGAAGAGGAGGCAAGTCGCCTGCGCAGGTATTTTCAATACTTGGCGACCGCTGCTATTGCGGCGGAGGTCGGTGGTCCTGCATGGTCTTTTGGCTTTCCCCGGCCTGACCGAACAGGTTTTTTGCCGAAGCTTTGTGAAATATGGGTATCATTACGGGACGGATATGTTGGCGCCGATTCTTCTGCGCCTACCGATCCCAAAGACGACAAGATAGACATTTTTGCCTGGCGCGAGCAAAAGGACGGCCTGCCAGGATTCCTTTTGCTGGCAGCCCAGGTTGCTACGGGCCGAGACTGGAAGGAAAAGTCCCTCAAAAGTCATGTTGGCGGTGTGTTTCAACATCGCTGGTTCAGCCGCCGCGCTCCTGTTACTGCCATGGTTGCTTACCATGTGATTCCATTTGCGCGACCTGATGAAGAATTTCGCGATGACGTACTGATGCTGGGCAATGTGTTACATCGCCTTCGGGTTCCATTCAGGGTTAGTGAAGCGACCGATCTTGTCTCCAACGGCGTAGCGGTGGAAGCGTTTGACCTGCTCGACCATGCCTCCGAGTGGGTCCAATCCTACGTGGAGCGGATGAGGCTACCATGAGACATCGCTTCCATTCAATTTGCCCATACTTTGCTACGTTCCCGGAGGCATTTGTTGAAAAGCATCTCGCTGCGTCGAGTCTTAACGGTGTGGTCTTTGATCCATTCTGTGGGCGGGGTACAGCGGTTTTCGAAAGCCTTATACGGGGACGGCGGGGGGCTGGATGCGACATCAACCCGGTAGCCGCTTGTATTGCGGGGGCCAAGTGCGATCCGCCGGCGCTTTCTGATCTGCTAGAGAGGTTATCGCTCCTGGAAGAGGAGAGCATTCATTATCATTCCAACGCCAGCACGGGAGAGCTCACGGAGTTTTTCTCTCTCTGTTTTGCGCCTGAAACGTATGACCAGATACTCTTTCTGAGAGATTCGCTCAATTGGCACACTGACCGAACTGATCGTTTCGTTGCGGCTCTTTCCTTGGGGGCACTACATGGCGAGTCCCATCGCAGCCCTAACTACTTCAGCAACCGTATGCCGAGGACGATTAGTACCAATCCCGCCTACTCGGTTCGATGGTGGCGGGAGAACGATTACACCGCGCCTGTCAGGGATGTGTTTTCAATTCTCAGAAACATGAGCCACTACCGCTTTGCATCGACACCGCCCGCGTTTCGGGGGGAAATCGCTTTGACCGACGCGCGCCAGGCCGTTGAGAGATTCCCACAGTTGCGCGGACAGATCACAGACGTGATTACTTCGCCCCCTTACCTAAATACAACCAGCTATCGTGAAGATCAGTGGCTGCGATTATGGTTTCTTGGCGAGGATGCTGAGAATCCTGTGCGGGACGATGGACGTCATCATAGCGTCAAGAAATACAGGGCGTTCCTGGAGGAAGCCTGGGCAGGCGTGACTCCGCTTCTGGCAGATGAAGCGCGGATTGTTGTGAGAATCGGAGGTCGCAAGCTGCCCAAAGAGGAAGCGTTTGATCTCCTCGATTCTGTCCTGAAGCGGGCAACGCAGAGAAGTGTTCAAATCCAGGATGAGGGCGTATCTTCATTGGTGAGAAACACGCAGGCGAATGCCTTCCTCGGTTCGAAACCTTCGCCCACCGTTGAGCACGACTTTTGCTTTCTTCTGCATTAGCTCGCACCCACATCCCAAAGTCCTTCCTTCCATTGAGCTAAAGAAACAGCGCGAATCCAGGCGGTCTGAGGCGATCTTACGCGACAAAACCGGCTTGCAGAGAGTCCACAGCCTCCGAAAGACCCTTGCTTAGCGCTGTGAATATTCGGCCCGCGCCGAACCGGCTCAACCGGACAGGCTGCAGTTGCTCTGCGCAGCGACGGCATCAACGGTCAGACCGCCACTTCCATATTCGTGTCGCCGGCGGCGAGGGCGATGTCTTTGGTGAGGTCGTGGCTGAACTGCAGTGTGGGGGGATTTAGAGGATGGGCTGCAGTTTGGCCGGAGCCCGGGCGCGCTTTTTTGCCGGCCGCCCTGGCCGGTGTGTCGCGCTCATGGCAGTCCGCAACAGCCGCTGCAGGCGCGCCTGGCACGCAAACGGTTCTGTTCCAGTCGACTCCAACGGCCAGCTTTGCTCCTGTCGAGAAATTCAGGGGGTAGGCCGAACGCTATGGAAGGGAGGGAGGCCCTGGCCCTCATGCCTGAAGAATCGCTTAGAACGGCTCTGGGGCGGTCGGATGTATTGGATTGCCCCCGGGTCGTTTCGCGGCCGGCTTTCTGTTCGCAAGGACCACCGAAAGGCTGGCAAATGCGACAGTTTGTCGTTTTTGCGGGCGTGTCTGTCGCAGATGGGTGAGGTGCTGGGCAGTACGAACGGGTATGGCCCGCTCCTCAGGGGCGGGCGGCCAGGTCGCTTACGCGAGTTTCTCCTTGATCCGCAGTAGTGCGTCATCGTTCAGTCGAGCCTCACCTGCTAGAAGACTGTATCAAAGTCTCAGATATCACACGCCGGTTGAAGAGAACTTCGTGCTCTGACGGCGACAGACCGTCCGCTCAGAGCCGGTCGCATTCAGACGGATGAACCTTGTTTTCCTGTTGCTCGCCGTCTGCAATCCAATACCTGTAGACTCAGTGCCAACCCCCACGCCAATTCATGTTGAACGAGACTCTCTACAGATGCGCCTGTACGACTTCGCCAACTACGTGGCGAGATTGGACGGATTCGCCCTCGAACCGGAACAGTACGCAGAAGCGGTGATGGAAATCGTCGCATGTATTAAGAGGGACGTAGAATTTTCGGACGCGTGGCAAGATTACTCGCCCGGAGAAAAAGCAGTAGAATACTGGTGGATCACTACATTCTTGATGCTTGCTGTCGTTGAACAGGTATTTGACAGCGTAGCCCAAGACGCCAATGTATTTTTGGCTGAAGGCAGCAGCTGCCTGCTACTTAGAATCGGACTAGCAACTCCCGGCCCCTAAACAAAGGGAAAAAGTGAAGAATCCGACGATTTGAGAACCGCAAGTAACCACAGAAGAAATCAAGCCAACGAGGAAATTCCATGACTGCCTTCGTTATCCTCATCGCCAATTCAGTCATATGGGCAATCTGGAATATCTTCCTCCGAGACCGGGAGAAATAACAAACCAAGAAAATGACCGCTCTACTCAATACCGCCCTGTCCCAAACCAAGATCTACTATCCCGTGATGATAGGATCTGTTTTAGCCATCGCCTTACTTCTGATCCAGAGAGCCATTGTAAAGTACTTCGGAACAGATGTTTTTCAGGGAAAAGCTGTTCTCGGCCTTGTTCTCCTTATAGCAATCATTACCTTGTCTAATCTGATAATCAACGAAAGGGAGGTGACAGGCATGACCTATGTCATATTCGGGTCTATGTTTGGATCAGCAATTACCTTTTTCGTACTGAAATAGGGGAACTATCTCGCGATGGAGAAATCAAAAACTGGAGTCCTGTTGGTTAATGTCGGAACACCCGACAGTCCCGCAATAGTTGATGTTTGGAGATACTTGCGCCAGTTCCTCATGGACGGACGATCATCGACATTCCCTATTGGCGCAGACTTCTTCTGGTAAATCTGATAATCGCTCCCTTCCGCGCGCCCAAATCCGCCAGAGAATATCAGAAGATATGGTCGGAAAAGGGATCGCCTCTGATGTTCCATAGTTGCATTTTCAGGGACTCAGTCCAGCAGCAACTGGGGGACAACTTCATCGTGTCCTTGGCCATGCGGTATCAAAACCCCAGCATCGAATCTGCCCTGGAAACTCTTCGGCAACAACGACCGTCCAGTATCGTCGTCTTTCCTCTCTTTCCTCAATATGCATCGGCAACCGTGGGATCAGTTCATGAAAAGGTAATGCAGGTCGTACAGGAATGGCCGGAAATTCCCAATCTTCGATTCATCAATAGCTTTTACGATCACCCCAGTATGATTCGGACGATTGCCTGCTTGGGAAAGCAGCATATTGATCAGAACAAGTACGATCATATTCTTTTCACATTTCATGGCTTGCCTGAGCGCCAACTCAGGAAGGGTAATCCCGACTGCTTTATCGACCCAGACTGCTGTGCCGCGATCCACGCTGGAAACCACTCTTGCTATCGCGCTCAGTGTTACGCAACATCCCGATCTTTGGCTGATGCCCTAAACTTGGAGGATGGGGATTACACAGTCAGTTTTCAGTCAAGGCTGGGCAAAGATCCCTGGACTCAACCCTACACGGAAGATGTTCTGGAGATGCTTGCCGCAAAAGGTGTCAGGAAGATACTAGCTTTTTCTCCCTCTTTCGTCGCCGACTGCTTGGAAACTACGGTCGAGCTAGGTGAGGAATATCATGAACTGTTTACGGAATTGGGAGGAGAGGAACTGAATCTTGTGGAGAGCCTGAACACCCATCCCCAGTGGGTAGAGACTGCCAAAGATATCATTTTGGAAAACGACTGAAAGAGTACAGCAACTTCGCGTCTGCTTCGACGAAAGGGTTTGTCCGCTCATTAAGAAACTGAATGTGGTGAGCCCTGAAGTGGGCCCAAAAACTGGACCACAAGCTAAGGTGTATCAATGGAGCATTCACCCAATACGCCGAAGTTGATAACAAAGGTTATGGGAGATTCTGATGAGTGAGCCGGTACCTAACAGGTCTCACCGTCTGCCTCCACGTTATCCGGTCTCAATCCGCCGCCTGCAAGGGCTGACGCCCCGGGTAGCCGACCTGCTGCTGCAAGGTCCGGAGCTGTCTGGATTTGAACCAGCCGCCGCAGGTTCCCACATCAAGTTGATACTCCCTCCCCCGGGCGTAACGGACACGCCATAGCCTCTGCGCCACGACGGCCGTCGCCCGGTGTTTTCCGAAGGCGTAACGCCACCGTTCCTCCGCACCTACACTCCGCTGCGCTACAACGCTGAAACGCTGGAGCTCGAAGTGGAAATGCTCCGTCACGGAGACAGTCCGGCCTCCAATGGGCTTCGCTCTGCCAAGGTGGGGTACCGAACCATAGCGGCCGGACCGCAGGACGGCGACTGGTACCTCGTGATGGCCGACGACACCGGCATCCCGGCCGCTGTCCAGGTGCTGCAGGCACCGCCCGACCGGCAAATCGCCGCCCTGTTCGAGGTGTCGGACGAGCAGGAACGTCGCCCGCTGCCCGCAATACCCGAAGACCTGCCGAGGTGGCTGTACCGGGAGCCGCAGAGCCTCACTGCCGGATTGCCCCTGGAGCAGGCCGTGAGGCAGGCCCGGATTCCCGCAGGTCACTCCTATTCGTTGGCAACGATAGAAGAACCCTTACTGGCCGATTATGTCAAGTCCACTTTATGCATACCCCTCAGTTAATTGTACGGTGATGCTGTGTCTGCCAAGCTCCCAGCGAGCAAGGGTTGACCCAAAGGCCAGGGTCAGTCATCAGCTGTCTCAGACGAAAAGTGGGCGGTCCTCCGGATCCTGGCGTCATATTCTTCGAGTTGCAGATAGGTCAGAAAGAGCAGGAGAACCAGTTTGACACCTTCCAGTGCGACGTAGTACAGGTGGAAAGATCGTTCCGGCACCTCCAATCCGTGAATAATCGCAAGTGTACGGGCGTCTAGCACGGTATAGAGGAGGATGGTCTGCGTTGCAAGTAGTACACCGATGAGAAAGGTAAGCACGCGAATCCGCCGAGGCCAGGCTGTTGCCAGTGTTATCGCAGTGATAGCGGTGGCTAGCCCTATTTCCAGTGCATTCAGAGTATGAAAGACAAGGTGACCGATTTCGAGAGCAACGGGCAGCGTCAGTGACGGGGCTTGGAATTTGAGGGGAGTCTCTATGAAGCTGATGGCGAAGACAAACCCGATCCAAAGCAATGTAAAGACAAAGACCCGTTCCATAGTGCGGGCCTGCAGCCGCTTTCCGAACGATTTCATAAGTTGAATTCCGTCGGCCTTGGAAGACTGCGAAAGAGGCTCATCGGCTATAGCAGCATGCTGAAGTGAGGTAACGGTACTGCTTGATTGCCCGACGGACTGCGGTTAGCAGAGTCGCCGCGGTGATGCAGGTGGCGTTCTTGAAATTGAAAAAGTAGCCGCATCCATGCAGTTCGGGGGAAGTTCCTACACTGGTACCGCCTGAAAGACAGAGGCTGGACCGATGGCGCCTCACTGACATCGGCCCAGCCGTTCAGAGGGCTGGAAAGTCGACCCAGGTACAAGAGCGAGGCTGACAGCAGGGTTAAGGCAGTGGACGAGGAGGGATATTGCACTGGTGGAATTTCTTGTCTCAGTCTGACGGCATGCGCAGTTGGCCTTTCACTTTCAGTTGAGGGAAGGAGGAATCAGTTTTTGGGGCGGCGCCAGGCGAAGTTGAGGGTTGTATTGCCCGTTTCCTGTCAGATCTATGTGGGGCATGACTTCATCAACCATCTCTACCAGTTGTAGAAAGTCCTCCACCGGCAAGGTAAGCGACATTTTGCCAACGCAAATGCGGCAGTGGCCGTGGCTGATGGATTCACCACGCTCCTGGATGTTGGCACGCGTCTTCATAATATGTGTTGCCAAGCGGTTAAAGGTTTCGGCCGGCAGGTGGAGTCCGATTCCATCCCAGATCAGGTGTACAGTTCCGTGCTCGCACTGACTGACGTACTGCTGGCCGTTGCGTTCGGCTAAGATTGCGATATGCTGACACATAGGCTGGCTTCTCCTGTATGTAAAGTTCAAGTGGTTTGTCCTAAGTTACAGATCCAGCTTGAGCGCGGGCTGACTCAGTTGCGGACCAGAGTTAAGCAGGTTGACATGATCCTTAGCAGCGTTACGACCCTGGTTGCCGATTTCGACAAAGTAGTTGCAGGCCGCATGCTATCGGGCGGCCCGCCACCTATTTTTCGATGTTCGATACGGTGATAGGGGAAATGGCTCTCTCCTTTCGGTCGCAGGGAGACCGGCTCTGAACTAAACCCGTAGAGCAGAAGAGAAGCCACCGTTGCATAGCGGGGCTATATCTGTTACACTCTGCAAACAGGTTCAGCGAGTGGAAATGGACTGGTGTCAGCAGCCACTTTCCGGGATTGTTGTTCCTGACTTCAGCCGGCCCTTCGGGGCCGGTTTTTCATTTGGTTTGGACTGTTTGTTCCTTGAGTACGGCAGATTTTTCATGGGCACTGTTGCGGACGCGGTGCTTCTGCTGGTATTCAGCCAGGTAGTAGCTGCCAATGACGAAGGCAGCAGCGGCACTTTGTCCGCAAATTGTTTCCCAAGTTGGAAAGATGCCGAGCCAAAGACTAACCCAGTAGGGCAAGCTAAGGGAACCTACGGGTGAGATCGGTACCCAACCAACGGCCTGCATTGTATGAATCGTATTGCCCACCATCACGAGCAGAACGCCGCCGATGAGAATGCCGGTGATCACCAACATCTTTTTGTAGGGCAGACGGGTCTGGAGCTGGAAGGTGAAGAAGCCGACAACGGCCGTTGCGAGGAGTCCGAGGGCGACACCTTGCATAACGATGGCCGGACCTGCGTCCAGAACGAGCGCCTGCAAAAAGAGCACCGTTTCGAAACCCTCCCGGTAGACACTGGTGAATCCCAGGGCGATAAAGCCAAGGGCCTGGGCCGACAGCAGACTTTCGGCCGCTCCTCCCAACAGTGTTTTTTTGCGCTGGTGGAATCCTGCCAGCCAGTCCTTCCAGTAGACTCGATGGAAGAACCAGTTGGTGATGAGGAGGAGGACGCCCACGGCGATCAAGGAAACGACGGCTTCAAGGCGCTCGCCGAAACTGCTGAAGGCGAGCATCAGTTTTTGGGCGATCCACCAGGTAATCACAGTAGCAACTGTTGCCAGAATGACACCGACAAGCATTGAGCGCCGGAATGAGGCATAGGCGCCAACCATGCTGGCCATGAGAGCGGCGAGAATGACAATGGCTTCCAGCCCTTCGCGGAAAACGATGACGGCGGAATTGGTAATGATTGCCAGGGGGGCGGCGCCACTGCCGAGAACGGTTTGGGCTTCGGCCAGCCCTTCGTCCAGAACGTCTCGTACTGCCGCGATCTCGGAAGGGGTGCGGCGTTGGGCCACTACCAGTGAGAGCCCCGGCTGCCCCTGGAAGCCGTGCCAGAAGAGTCCGTCGAGGCGCGCTACCAAGTCGGGTGAAAAGGCCATGAGCCGCAACTCCGGCCCAGCGTCGAAGAGGGCGTAGGCCTGGATGCGGCTGCTTTCGGCCAGCTCGTACTCGCCGCGTGCCACCTGCTGCTCCATTTCGTTTAACAGGGTTTCAACTACGTTAAAGATGCCCTCGCCACTGCTGTCGTGCACGGCATCGCCGAGTGTCTCTTCGGTGAGCGCCAGCGCTTCTTCCACTTGGGAGCGCACGAGCTTTCTTCCGTCGAGCTGTTCGAGGGCCGCTTTCATTTCCTGGAGAAGGACAGCGAGACGCTCGGCGGCGGCGGGGTCGGCGGCGGAGATGCGGGGGTAGAGCTCGGCCAGGAAGACTTCGGCCTGGTCACGGAAGGTGAGCGCCTCCAGGTACTCCGTTTCGATGGTGATCTGGCCGTTACGGACGCCGTCGCGATATTCGATGTAGACCAGGTCGATGAAGAGATAGAGCAGCTGACTACGGCGAGCGAACTCTTCGGGCGAGAGATCCACAGGCTGATAAGAAGCGACGAGGCCGCGCAGGTCGGAGACGATAGCGGCTGTCTGGGAAAGATTGCCGACAAGGACCTGCTCATCAAGATTGCTCAGGGCTAGTTCGACGGCGACAGCAGCGGTTTCTCCCTCTTTCTCCGCAAAATCGTCACGCAGGATTGCAAAGTAGCCATGTAGTTGGCCTGCCCATTCGGCGGAGCGCGTCGGGTATCCCTTTTTGGCTGCCTTTTCCAGGTTGTTCAACGCTTCCCGCAGGCGGAAAAAGTAGGTATCTCTGAGGTCATCGCCCACGACGGCGAGGGTAGTTGCCTGATTGGTCAGTCCGCCAAGGTAAGAGTTTATGGTTCGACGGGCCAAGTCATCGATCATGCTCACTTTGGTGGCGCGACGGAATTCGCGCAGGCGCAGCCAGTCCGCTGCACCTGCACCATCTTCGGATTCAATGGAGGCGAGGGCGGCGGTTTGCGCCCCCCAGAGAAGGCCGGTCCAGAAGCGGCCGCGGGCGGCAGAGAGGGCGGGTCCGTCTTTGGCGAGGGCGGCCTGGAGCGCGTCGTCCAGGGATTCTTGAATCCAGGCGTCGGCGGCGGGCGCCAAGACGGCAAGAGATGACTGCAGATATTGGGAATAGACAAGGGCCGCGAATTCGATATTGGTGAGGGCTTGCGCGGCGAGTGTGTTCTTTGCTTCGTCTTTCTCAGCGCGCTCTGCCTCGTAGAGCGCCCGCTGGGCGTCAAAAGTAGAACTGCGAAGTTGCTCAGCCACCTGCCACAGCTGGGGCTCGGCGCTCTCCTGCTCGGCCTGAGCGAGGGCGGTGTTGAAGTTTGTTTTGGGCCCCGGTTGCGCGTGCGTGGTCTCCGCCATCAGGAATGCACTGCCCACAACTGTTGCAAGGCAGATCAGACAGAGGAGAGCGCGGTGTCCCTGCTTGACCAGCGGCCCGCCAGAGCTATTCACGGCTTTGGACCCTCACAGAAGTTGCTCCAGGCCTTTTCGCCAGGTTTGTCGAGTCGCTGCGCCCGCGCAAACGAAGGGCGCAGCGACTTTACAGGTCAGGCCAGATCGAGGACGACATTCAGATCAGAAGCGGCCTGTGCTACCAAGGCGGCAAGGGCGGTTGCCAAGTCCTGTGCCTCGGTACCGAAAAGGTCGGCCTCTTCGGGGCTGAACTGCACGCCTTCCTGTTCCTGGGCGAAGAGATCGTCAACGTATGTGATCAGGGTGTCGAAGTCGGTTCGGATCTGCTCATGAAGCTGAACGTCGCTATCGGACACCAGAGGCGAAATATTGTCGTAGGTGAAACTCAGTCCGGCAAGGATTCCTTTGATGTCGTGTAGCCGGCTTACGGCGATAAAGCTTTCTTGCGCGCTGTCAGTGCCGGAAACGAAGACGGATTCCTTCCACTGTCCGAAATACTCGTTCATGGTGGGGATCATGGTAACGAGAGCGGTCAGAGCGTCGTCAAGCGTCGGTTCCCAGGCTTCGATGGCGCCCTGCATTTCGATAGTGGCGTCGTTCAGTCCCCGGGTAGCGCCGAGGAGCATGTTGGCTTCAGGCAAAGCTTCGCCTACGCTGATCGCGCCGTCGCTATCCATATCGACCTTGAGACCGGTGAATTCGGGATTCGTTCCCCAAAGCGTGGGTTCCAGAAGATTGTGGAAGAAATTACCAGGGGACTCATATACCCGGCCATCGGGCAGCTCGAGGGTCCATACCAAGGCCTCTTCAGGATCTTCAGATCCAGGGGGGCCGGCGTCTATCCAGACATCGTAGTGGGCCAGCGAAGGAACGCCTGCCACGATGCCCTCATCAAGTTCATAGTAGGTGCTGGCGTCGAGCCACAGATCTCGCGCCTGGTGGACAAGGGCTCTTATTTCATCCTGGTTATCGGCCCATAGCTGTTCGTATGGGTCGGCATCGGGATTCGCTTCGAGCGCCTCCTGAACGAGATCGTAGTATTGCTGCGCTACGTCAGCCAGGCTGGCGGTGGCGTTCTGCATCAGTTCCGCATTCTCCAAGGCGTACACCTTGACGGCATTCAGGTCCACTGCCGGAGCGGAATTCATGGATTCGCCCGAGCTTTGTGGGGCAGCTGGAACTGTCTGCACGACGCAGGCGGAAGACGCCAGCATCAGCCCAATACAGAGGAGCGATGTGAGATGCGCTCTTACGCGTGAGAGGCGGGGCGAGAGAGTTCGATGAAGCATTTGAGTGTGGTCTCCTGTATGGATTCGAAAAAGATTCCTTTAACTGCGGCCAGCGGCTGACATGCTCGATCGACAGACTTCGGTCAACTGAACAGGGCGGACGCCGACAGTTCACGGTGAAGTGACATACGACTGAACTGGCGCCCATTCCAGCTGACATTGGCCCCGCTCAAGGGGAATGCTATACTGGAGACCGGTCCAGCAAGACACAATAGTGACGGCTGCGGCAACAGCGGTCACACATTCATTGATTCGGGTTGGATCACCCCATAGAGGTCGGCCCCCACTGGGGGCCGACCTCTTTTTCTTACCCAGTAGCTAAACGTTTATCCAGTTGTCGACTGAGGTCGTTTCGCGGGCGGTGGACGGCGCGGTTGGGCGCCAAGCGCAACTGATTCCTTCTGGATGCTTCATCCTTATCGCGTTTGTCGTCGAAGCGACGAGCAGCGCGGAGGCTTATCAGCAAAATCGTGACTACCGCGAGCAGACCCAGCAAGAGGACAAGCTGCAGAAATTCAACAATCTCCACTTAAGTTCCCTGAATCGCTGTTTTGACAGACAGAGGGCGAGCGACAATGAGGAATAGTATAGCACCACAGTTCAAGGTGTTGGGGCGGGATTTCGGCGAGATCTGTCGCTGCAGGGGTGAAGGGAAACGCGCAGATAAGGTTAACTTTCGATTTAACCTAGATTAACTGATGGTCACAATCGACTCCAACGGCTGTATTGGCCTGTCCCTGGGTCGTTGCACGGCCGGTTTTCTGTTCGTGAGCGCCGGCGAAGCGCTGGCAAATGCGACAAGTTGTCGTTTTTGCGGGTGTTTCTGTCGATACCGAATGAACCGCTGGGCGGTGCAAACGGGTATGCCACGCCTCGGGGCGGGAAGAACTGCGCTTTGTCCGCGGAGGACACCTTTTTGTCCCCGGATAGACACGGAGAACCCTCTTTTGTCCGCGAAGTCACGCAAAGGGCGTGTTGGATTTTCACTGCGCAGCTGAGCAACCGATCGCGGATCAATTGCGCTTTGCCCGCGTAAGTCACTGTTCAACCGAAGGTGAAGGAGGCCTAGTCAGCGGCCGCGCCAAGAGCGGCTGCCGTTCCCCGCGTTGTGAAGTTCGCTCCTAGCCATAGTTTGTCAGCTCGATTGCCTTTGTCCAGGTGCGCCCATTGTTGGTGGTAGAATTCTCGGTACTCCTCTTCGTGTTTGCGCCTGTTGTTTTCCTCCTCCTTCTTTCGCTCGGCGTGCGCCGCTCTTTGCTCTTTCTGCCAGCACTCTTTGCACACTTCCCGGCCGGATGCCCATTTCTCAGCCGGGATGGCGTGGCCGCACGGGCACAAGTATGGTGAGCTCCAATCAATGGACCATGAAACGGAAAAAATAATGTGCATCCAGGCGGATGCGGCCGGCTTTGATCAGGGCGCGTTG
Organism: Caldilineaceae bacterium; assembly: GCA_965204705.1. Lineage (GTDB taxonomy): Bacteria > Chloroflexota > Anaerolineae > Caldilineales > Caldilineaceae > Bin5. The sequence continues at coordinate 118,704 of CBDBFE010000002.1, forward strand.
TGCCGTTGGCGGCTTCTTGGGACCTACTTCACGTGGGAAATCGTCAGCAAAAGCGACAACTTGTCGTTCTTGACAGTGTGACGAGCACCCTTGCGGCCAAGGAGGCAGAGTCGAGTTGGTGGTCTAGGCCGCCACCTCGGCATCTGTATCGCCGGCGGCGAGGGCGTTGTAGTAGGCGAGGACCATGTCTTTGGTGCGGTAGGTGCCGAAGGCGGCTTTGTCGTGGCGGCGGACGATGGGGAAGGTGTCGAGGATGTAGGCGGCGTCTGCGCGGGAGAGGCCGTAGAGGTGGAAGTAGAGGGCGTCGAGGCGGGCGCGCAGGTGGCGGCGTTCTTCTTCGTTCCAGATGAAGGGCGGGCCGTCGTAGCCGAGGTCGCGGGCGAAGGGGGCCATGTCGTGGGCGGTGTAGGTGAGGCGGAGGACGTGGTGGCGGATGAGGTCGCGGGCGGTGGTCTGGCCGAAAGGGCGGTCGTAGTCGGCGGGGGCGATGACGGGGAGTTGCTCGACGATGTAAAGGTTTAGTGTTTGGCCGTGAACTTTCTGTCTGGCGACGAAATCGAACGCCATGCAGTTAAAATTGGCCACAAGAAGCGCGGCACAATTCTCATACCTCGCCGCTTCTTCATCAACATCACCTTCAACTGGAAGAAAGATAGGTGTCTTGTTTCCGAAAGCTGCTCTGGGAAACAGAGAAGCTATCATCGTTCGATGGTTAGTCGAGGCGGTGATCTCTTTGAATCCTAGTGCCCATGACAGTGGCCAATGCCAGTCGAACGATTCAGTTCCTACCCAAAACTGGGGATCGGGTACCCATTTAGGGTTGGAGTGCTCATCAATAGTTGTGATGCGCGGCTGAGCAGGCCGGTTGAGATTCTCCGGATTCACTTCGACGCTGGCGGCGCGGTGGTCAAAAGCTTGCACCATCTTCCCCTCGTAAAGCGGCAGACATAGTTCCTCTCCTTTCTTCCAGCGATTGCCTTGCACGGGATAGAAACCGTCGGCTTCAAGCTGGGCGGCGGTGCGGAAACGATGGGAGTCGTTGGTCATGTCGAACATGCGGACGTAACGCACTGGCCAGGCACGGATTTCCTCTTCACCAGAATGGTCGACGAGGACGGGGTGGTGTTCGTAGATGCGGCGGGTGATGTCGGCGTCGCGGCGGGTGCGGAAGACGGGGGCGGTGCCGGTGTTGGGGTTGACGCGGGCGAAGTCGGCGGGGGCGAGGGGGAAACAGCGGTCAGGGTCGTCGATGGCGGCGGTGTCGTGGAGGAAGAAGGCGCAGTCGGTCTGGGCGAAGCGGCGCTCCTCGCTGCCGAAGATGAGGGCGCAGAATTTGAATGAGGCGTGAACGTCGGGGAAGAAGATCTTGCGGTTCTCGAAGTCGAAGAGGCTGCCGACACGGCCGCTGGTGGATACGGATTTGAAGAAGCGGGCGGCGGTCTTGTCGGCGTAGATGCCGGAGGGGGTGAGCAGGCCGACGATGCCGTCCGGTTTGGCGAGGCGCATGGCGCGTTCGACGAAGAGGGAGTAGAGGTTGATGTCGCCGCCGCCGAGCAGGGGGTAGTGGCCGGAGGCGCGGATGAGCTGGCCGAGGCGGTCGGCGCGCAGCTTGGCGGCATCGAATTCGGCGGCGAGCGGGTCGCCTTCGTCGCGCAGCTGCTTGATGCCGCGGCGGCGGGCGGCGGCGGTGGGGGCAAGGGCCAGGTCAGGAGAGCGGGTGGCGAACCATTCGACCTCCTGCAGCTTGATGCGGTCCCAGGGGGGGTTACCGATGATGGCGTCGAAACCGCCGGCGGGCTGGTCGTCCTGCCAGCGGCGCCAGACGCCGGGGAAGGCGGCTTCCCAGTGGAGGAAGTTTTCGCGGTCGGCGATCTCGGCGGCGTCGCGCCAGATTTGGGTGAAGTCGGGCCAGGTGGTGTGCTGGCGGACGGGGTCGACGGGATCGACGCTGTCGGGGCCGTTGGACAGGAGTGAAAAGGCTTTTTCTTCCTGCGAGATGATTACGGCCTGGAGCGGGGCTTCGAATTCGGCGCGCTGCCTCTTTTTCATGCCGGCGGCGAGCCAGTTGACGCCGCAAAGTGTGTTGAGCAGGCCGCGCAGGGGCGACGTCGTCTTTTCGACATCTTGAAACAGCGCGGCCGATGCCTCGACTTCTGCAATGTACGCGTCGGACATTTCTTCGATCTGTCGCATGTTCCCGGCTGAGTTTTCGGCGGCCTGGATGGCGCTGACGGAAGTGAAACCTCCCAGCCGGGAGAGCGCCTGGGTGGCGTCGTGGACGCGCAGGCCGACGAGCGAGTCGCCGCAGCGCAGGTGGTGGTCGAGGAAGGAGAGGGGCGCGCCGACGGTGAAGCTGTGCAGCCAGAGGGAGACCTTGGCCAGCTCGACGGTGAGCGGATTCTTGTCGACGCCGTAGATGCAGCGTTTGAGGACCATGCGGCGGATGATGGCCTGGTCGGTGAGCTGCGCCTCGTCGATGATCCAGTTGGCGGTGTTTGCCCGCGTCGAAATGTCCTCTTTGATGGCAGCAACGCGTTCAACCAAAGGCGATGTGTAGACGTCCTCGAGCCAGGGCGCGGCGGTGGGCGCGTATTCGACGAGGTCGGCGATGGCGTCGGAGAGGAAGTCGACGGCGGTGACGAGGAAATGGCCGCTGCCCATGGCGGGGTCGAGCAGTTTGAGGTTGAGCGCGGCCTCGGCGGGGTCAAGAGGGCGGAGGTCGGCGACGCGGTCGGTTTTGGGGCGGGTGTCGCTCTGCAGGGCGGCGGCTTTGGCGTGGAAGGCGGCCTTGCGTTCCTCCAGCAGGGGTGTGAGGGTGCGCTCGACGATGAGGTCGACGAGGGGCTGGGGCGTGTAGAAGCTGCCGCTGTCCTTGCGGGCGTAGCTGTTGGGACGGACGACGATGCGGCCGTCGGGGGTGCGGGCGGGTTCGCGCTCCAGCAGGCGCTCGTAGATGGAGCCGAGTTGCTGGACGGTCATGTCGCGGTAGTTGACGAAGCGGGGGCCGGATTCGCCCTCGGTGCGGCTGAGGTTGTGGATGATGGGGGCGAGGACGGCGTCGGAGAGGCGCACCCGTTCGAGGATGGGCGCGGCCTGTTGGGCGAAGAGGCCGCCGTTGTAGGGCGGCAGGCCGATGGTGGGGTCGCCCTGGTCGACCTGGCGGCAGAGCGTGCCGATGTGGTCGTAGTAGCGGCTGGCGAAGCCGGAGAAGGTGTCGCCAGCCGCTATGCGTTTATCGATGTCGTCGCGGACGGATTTACGCAGGCCGTAGTCGTCGTAGCGGTCGTCGTTGACGGGCAGCAGGTCGCGGTCCTCGGCGTAGAGGAGGAAGAGCAGGCGGTAGAGGAAGATGAGGGCGGCCTGGCGGACGTCCTCCAGCTCTGCGCCGCTCCTATCGGCGAGGGCGCGGATGAGGGCGGGATAGACTTTGTCGAAGACGGTGCCGGAGAGGTCGCTGGCGACCTGTTCTTCGTAGCGGCGGCCTTCGGCGATGGCGTCTTCGAGGAAGCTGGTCTGGGCGCCGTGCTGGGGGCTGAAGGCGGGGCGGCCGAAGAGGAGGCGGAAGGCGCGGAGTCCGTCGCCAGCCTGGAGAGCGTCTTCGAGGTCGACTTCGTAGTAGCCGCTGGCGCGGGGAAGGGCGCGGCGGTCGTAGAGGCGCCAGATGCGGCCGTTGGTGAGGATGCCCCAGCGGATGCGTCCGTCGGAGCTGATGTCGGCGGCGGCCAGGTAGCGGAGGAGCTGGGCGTGCGGCGAGCTGGTCGGGCCGCGGTCGTCGCGGTCGCGGTCGTCGAGGGAGAGTCCGAAGCGCTTGCTTTCGGAGACGGCGAGGGCGTCGGGGTAGCGGTTGGGGCCGGGTTTGGCGGCGGCGCGGGCCTTGGAGGCGGCGTCGGCGAAGAGGAGGTGGTCGGGGATGTCTTCGTTGCGGTCGCTGCCCTGCTGGGGCAGGTATTCGGCCCAGCCGAGGAGGTCGAAGAGGGGGCGGATGAGCTCCTGCTCGGTGGCGGCCTCGTTGATGGTGTGGAAGGTTGCGGCGTTCTTGAGGAGGGCTTGGGCGTGGGCGCGGAAGGATTCGAAGTCGGCGGGTTGGGAGAGGGATTCCTGCCAGGCGTGGGTGCGGAGGATGCCTTCTTCGAGAAAGTAGTTGGTGAAAAGCTGGCCGGGCATAGGTCGCGGTTTGTGGGGGGTGGGTTGGGATTTTGGGGTAGTGTACCCGCGCCGCGGCCGCTATGCCAGTTCAGGGCGTAATGGATTCCCGGATCGCGGCTCTCCCGCTACTTGCTCTGTGGCTGTTTCAGGATGTGCGGCGGCCGTGGTATTCGTCCCTTTGAGTCACGCCCGGGTATGGCACCCTGGGCTTTCGCTCTGGCAAGGCCTGCTGGAACGGACCGGCTGCTGTGAGAGGCGGGGTGTCTATAGGGACCTAAAGCCGCGAAAGAATCGCTGAGAACGGCTTTCAGAGGGCCGGTTTCATTCACATACGACGCCGTCGTTATCGCCGTCTCTCATATGCTGGTAGGCGGGATGTCCACGCGGTACTGGCGCGATGCCGTGCTCGCGCGCCTCGGCGCAGGTGATCCTCCCGTTCCTGTTGGTATCGTAGCATCCTAGTGGATCGCTGCTGCAATTCCCCGTCTCCTGCGTCGGCGTATCGGTTGGCGTGGGTGTGAGTGTACTGGTCGGACTGGGCGTCGGCGTGTCAGTCGGGGTCGGTGTGGGTGTTTCGGTCGGATCGGGCGCCGGCGTGTCGGTCGGGGGCGGTGTGGGTGTGGGTGTTTTGGTCGGATCGGACGCGCGCCTAGCGCTGTTCGCCGCCTCAAGCTTTTGCACGCGCGTCGTCAGCTCGGCGGTCTGCGTTGCCAGAGTCGTCATCTGCATAAAGAGTACGGCAAACGCGATGAGCGCGGCGACAACGGCGGCGAAAGCAGATAGTCGTATGACGAAAAGGAGCAATCGCTTCATGAATGGCCTGCTGAATGGAGGTTTCGGTTCAGTTAGCTGAAATGCTCCTCAAGCGCCTCTTCCACCGAGGCGCGGCCTGCCGTTTTATTCTCATTTGCTGGCGCGGCGGGCCTGACTATCGGGAATGAGGAGGGTCATAACGAGTTCGAGGATTTTCTGGTCGGTCATATCTTCTATGTTGGCCGGTTGCGGGGGCGTGTCCTGTGTGTCGACGGTGGTGGGGGTACCGGCGGGGAGGCCGGGTTCGGCGCAGCAGTAGGTGGCGCCGTCGTTTCTGCCGAACTGGTTGCATTGCCAGCGGCCGTCGCGAAAGGTCAGCGGGAAGGGCGTGCTGTCGTCGATGTGGTTGTTGCGGAATTCGTAGTGGTCGGGCCAGCCGCATTTGTAGCAGTGGGGCAGCTGGTAGTCGATGGGGACCGTCTTTTCCATGACGTGCCCGGCGGCGGACCAGTTTTCCTCCCATGCGCAGGCGCGGGCGAGGTCTTCGATGGCGCGCCAGCGTTTGACCAGTCGGTTGTGGTCTTTGCAGAGTGGGCAGTGTGTTGTGTAGCGGTAGCCGCAGTCGTTGCACAGGTTTTGATATGGCATAGTCGGTCCCTCCTTCTTTTTGCGTGCCGGGCTGAGCCAGCGGGCGGCGCCGACCGGTTTCTCCCAGGCGCCAGCCCGGGGCGTGAATTATCAGGTCCTGCGATGCCGCGCCTGGGCGGAGGAGGCCCTTGGCGCTATCTACCGTTCACAGCCGATACCATCCCGATCGCGATCGAATTTCGGTTGGTAGCAAGCGTGGTCTCTTCCCATATTGCTCATGCCCATGTTGTGGGCCTCGGTACAGTTTCTCGGGCAGGACTGTCCCGACGGCGTTGTCGCCGTTGGCGCCGGCGCGGTCGAGCCCGGGTCGGTGAACTGCATGGCCGTGCTGCTGCAGGCGGACAGCACCCGTCGCGCAACTGCCGCCTCCGCTTGGTCCATTGAGAGATTGTACTTGCGCTTGACCTGGACGACCCTGTTCACGTACCAGCACTGGTTCATGGCCGGCAGCCATTCGGCCAGGTCATTGTCGACCTTCTGGTGCCGGTTCACGCTGGGGCCGGCCAGGGTGAGGTTGAGCAGGTCGCTGGCGAAGGCGCGCCGGGTGTTGCTGTCGGCGGCGCAGAGGCCGCTGTCGTGCGCTTCACTGCGGGCGACGATGTGTTCGATGTCGGTCTCCCTGATGCTGGAGAAGTAGGTACCGGTGTACGGGCCGTAGATGCGGCCGCCCTGCTGGTTGACGATATGGGGCTCGACGCTCTGGGAGTAGGGGTAGAGGTCCGAGTCGTAGTGCGAGCAGCGGTTTTCGGGCCCGATGCGGACGCCCAGGCCGTCCGTCGGCGTAGCAGCGGGTGGGACAGGCGTGGACGTGGGCGGGCTGGGTGTAAACGTGGGCGAGGGCGGGACGGTTGGGGTGGCTCTCACTGTCGGAATTACAGTCACGTCGACGTTTACGTTCAGGAGCGGTGCGTAGATCCAGCCGCGTTGCTCCTTCACGCAGCAGAACTCCAGCCAGGCGCCGGAGGGGTTGCGGGCGCCGATGTCGTACTGCTCGTCCCTGGGGATGGCATCGATGATCGGATATTCGGGTCCGGGCCCGGTTCTCACGTTGACCCAGTCGCTGTTGACGATGAAATAAGGGGTGGGCACCGGCGTGGCGGTCGCTGTCTGCGTGGGCCTGGGCGTCCGGGTCGGAATGGGCGTGTTGGTTGGCCTGAGCGTGCGCGTGGGCCCGGGTGTTGCGGTCGGCGCGGGCGTTTCATCCGCGGTTGTGGCCTGTGTGCGTGGGGCTGTGCGGGTCGGTCTGGGCGTGCGGGTCCGCCAGGGCGTGATGGTCGGCCTAGGCGTTCGGCTTGCGTTCGGCGTGCGGGCGGGCTGCAGCGCCTGCGAGCCGGGCACGGGCCGGGCGGCGTTCGCCTCCTCGAGCCGATGCACGCGCGCCGTCAACTCGTCGACCTGAGTTGACAGGTTATCCACCCGTATGACGAGGACGCCGAGCAGGATGAACGCGACGGCGACCGCAGCGACGACCGCGACGATGGAGAGAAGGCGTGAGACAACTGTGAGAAACCGTTTCATAAGAGGGCATCGGGGTATCGATGCGGGCGGGGTTTGGATCTAGCGTCGCCGAAGAGAAGATGGTCGGCGATGTCCTCATTGATGGTGTGGAAGGTTGCGGCGTTCTTGAGGAGGGCGTGGGCGTGGGCGCGGAAGGATTCGAAGTCGGCGGGTCGGGAGAGGGATTGCTGCCAGGCGCGGGTGCGGAGGATGCCTTCTTCGAGAAAGTAGTTGGTGAAAAGCTGGCCGGGCATTGGTTAAAGGTTTGTGGGGTGGGTTGAGATTTTGGGGTAGTTTACTCGCGCGGGGGTTGTTGTGCCAGTTTCGGGGGAATGGGCACCCACAAGGGGCGCCCCTACGAGTTGTCCGTGGAGAACATCTTTTTGTCCGCGGAGGACGCGGAGGAGCGCGGAGAACACCCTTTTTTGATTCGTGGTGTCCACCCACAAGGGGCGCCCTTACCAGAGGGGTGGGTGAGGGTGTTGTCTTCGCGGGAGGCGAGGCGGCGGGGCGTGACGGGCATGTGTATCAATGGTGTGTCATCCCCTTCGTTATCAATGCAGCTGATCAGATGCGTCCGGAAAAGAGGGCCGCGCATCCGACAGTTTCAATTGAGACATCGTGAAAGCGCTGTGTGAGCGCCTGTTTGAGCCCGTCCAGGTCGTCGTGTTGGTTCGAGAAGATGCCCTTCCTGTTGTAGAAAGCCATGAGGCGCCTGGCTAACCAGTTGCGAGAGACGCCGCCCTGAAGCAGGGTCGAACCGAAGAGGACGGCGTTGGGGTTCATCAGCGCTTTCAGGTGATCCAATGCGACGGTCTTGGATGCGATGGTTCCAGGGAGGCAGTGGAGAAGGTAGTTAATGCCTACGGAGTCAAAGTTGGCGGCATCGATGGAGATCGGTTCGAGGACATTGCGGAGATAGGTCTCGGGCGTATGCCGCGCAATGCGCCGGGCGGCGAAGCGGCACTGATCGAGAAAGTAGCCGGTTCCGACGCCGACGTCGAGATGGTTTGCCGTGACGTGTTTGTTGTAGTGCTCGACCAGCCGTTGCGTCGGGCAGTTCCAAACGGGACGGTTTGTCAGGCCAAGCACGACGAAATCGTACAGGCGCAGGCTGCGCCTGGTGTAGACGGCCTGGCCAGCCCTGACCTGTTCTTCAGAGACGTTCAACGTGCTTCTCCTTCACGTTCAGTCTACTCCTTCTCGTACCAGCCCGATCCGAAGAAAAGGCCGTCATGGCGCACGATCCATGTATGCTTGCGCGTTATCTCGCCGGTGTCGGGTTTGTCGTGGACGTAGCTGACCCATTTGCCTGTACCGGTGGCGCTCAATATGTCGTCGCCGTAGAAGTAGCCGTCGGCATCCACTCTCGCTGCGGGGTCCCGCCCTACGCTTGCGGGCCTGTAGTGTGCGATGGTATACCCATCTTCGCCGATAATGAAGACGTACCATTGTCCGTCCACGTTTTTTTCTGAGCTGTAGTGGTCGACGGCTGCCTGGCGGCCTTCCCGGTTGTAGAGCCGGATTGCATCCTGAACGAGCGCCTGAGCGTAGGCGGCCGGTTCGTTTTTGGATGGGATGGCAACGCAGCCGGCGATGAGGAGCGCAAGCGCGAGGATGAAAGGTGTGGCGATGGAGCGGGTCATGTTTGTGTTCCTTCCTTCCTATTGGGCGTGCCAGAGGCAGGATGTGAACGGTTCCGAGAATCTCCCGTATGCAGTGCGCCGACATTATGCGCGCGCCGGCTGGCGCGGCTGGCGTCACCGCGTCCGATTGGCGGCCACTTGACCGGAGGCGGGAACGCCCTCGTCATCGAGTATCTCACGCAACGGCGCGGGCACCTATAAGGGGCGCGCCTACGGGTTGTCCGCGGAGAACACCTTTTTTGATTCGCGGAGTCCACCCACAAGGGGCGCGCCTACGGGTTGGCTACGGCGCGTACCTGAACACAACCGGCAGCTGCGTGATATCGTTTACGGTGGGATCGGTGTAATGCGATATGAGGATCAGGCCGGTGCCGCAGTCTCCGAAACCGTCACAGGAGATGGGGCCGATGATGCCGTTGAAGCCGGTGGTACCGGTCAGCGCCTCTCGCAGCCTGGCGCGGTCGATGAAGAGTGTATCGCCGTCGGCCACGGCCACCTCCTCGATGGCGCGCAGCAGAATGGTCGCGGCGTCGTACGCCAGCGCGATGTAGGCGTGGTTGGCGCCCTCGTTGTAGTTCTGGCGGTAGGCGGCGAACAGCTCATCGCCGTTCCTGCCGGTCGCTTCGTTGACATTGCCGTCGAAATTGAACTCCGGCCCGGACAGATAGGCGTCGACCAGTTCCAGATCGGTGAAGAGCAGCGATTCGGTGTTGAACAGCGTCAGCCCTTCAAGCCCCTCGACCTCTTCGATCTGCCGTACAACATAGCCGGCCTCGTCGGGGAAGAGGGGGAAGAAGATCCCTTCCGGGCTGCCGGCGGCGATGCGCGTGAGCACGGGGATCATGTCGGTGTCCCCCCTGCTCACCTGCTCGACCGCGGTCACGGCGCCGCCCAAGGCTTCGAACGCGACTGCGAACGCGGCGGTAAGCCCGGTTGTGTAGGGATCGCCGTCATGGATGGCGGCCACTCTGTGCAGGCCGAGCCGGTTATGCGCGAATTGCGCGACGGCCTGTGCCTGGTAGAGGTCGTTGCTGGATACCCGGTAGTAGCCGGGATGGTAGTTGGCGCCGGCGTTGCCGCGCAGGTCGGACGTCAGGGAGGGCGCCGTATTCGAAGAGGAGAGCATGACCAGGCCGGCCTCGCTCAGGATGGGGGAGGCCGCGGCCGCGGCCACGGAGCAGGAGGTCCCGATCACGGCGACGACGCGGTGGTCGCCTGCGGCCGTTTCGGCCGCGGCCTTGCCCCCTTCGGCGGTGCACAGCGAATCCAGACCTGCGCCCATGGTGACGTTGTGCCCCTTGATCGGGCCGTAATCGGCCAGCGCCATCGCCACGGCGCGCTGTCTCGGAATCCCCAGTTCGGCGATGCTGCCGGTAAGCACCTCGATGGAACGGATCCGGATGTCTTCGCCGGGTCCCACTACGACGGTGCCCAGCGGACTGACCACCATGTTCTGCGGAACGCATGCGCCGCTCAGGAGCAGCGTTATAGTCAGCGCGAGACAGCCCAGCAGTGCGGGGCGCGGGGTGTCGGATATTTTCATGGGTCTTTTCTCCTTGGTCTGGGTGGCTGTTGATTGGGCATAGATCGCGGTTTGCGGGGGCGGCCGGCGTTTCCGGGGTAGTGTAACCTGAATTCGGAGTCAGTAAGCGTCTTATCGAGGGCAAGCGCAGTGCTGCCGTCAATGCCATTGCCATTCTGACTGCCTGCATTTGGCAATCCAGGACAACGTTCCCGCCGTCTCTACGGCAAGGATATAGCTCTCTTGCCGGGCCATCATCGAACTCTGAACCCAGCAATCAAGAGACAGTATACACTGTTGATATGACTTTCGTGTGTCATTTTCTTAGAAATCGGTACCAACTTTATGCCAATTTCGAAATGGCAAGGAACCAGCTAACTTTCCGGCGCAGGCGCCGCGGCCGTTCCCGTTGTCGTCGCGGAGATCCAGCGCCCTCTTCCACCCGGGCGGCAGAGGTCAGGGCAATCGCATCTAAATCCGGGCGCCAAAAATCCCACGAAGGGCACCCACAAGGGGCGCCCCTACAATAGTCAATCGTTTTCGGCCAAAAAAGCCGATCTCCAGTCGCCGAGAACCTCAATTATTTGTGAAGGCGCACCATGATGTGCACTGTTCTCGGCGTCTTATTCAGGCGTTTGGCTCGAGTCAGGTCTTATCGCGGGGTCTTGACCAATTAGATGCAATTGCCCTGCGCAGGCGGGCAGGGCATACGCATCTTATGGGGAGAGAACTTTGAGGAGATAGTCATGAGTCCGGCCGGCTCGTTTACGTTTGGCGGCAGTACCGGTTTGAGCGCTTTTCTCTGAGCGCAGTCGGTTGAGAGCCAGGCGGCGCAAGATGGCCGGGTTGTGCCGTGCATGGCCCTGACGGATGCGACTGCCGTCCTCGGGAAAGGCGGCATCCAAGACCCGGTGGACCGGGTTCTCGATGCTCCAGCGGCTGCGGGCGGCATTCACCCGTCAGGTCACCAGGTTACTCATCAATGACGAGGAACTGTCCCATCATGCCCAGGTCTTCGTGATCAAGGATGTGGCAGTGGAACATATATGGCGTGTTTTCAGCGGCATAGGTGTTGAACCGGGCGGCGATAACGACCTCGCGTTCGTCATTCACCAACACGGTGTCCTCCCAACCTGATTCTTCAGGCGGCGGCGGTTCGCCATTGATCGACAATATCTGAAACTGAATCTGGTGGGGGTGGAACACGTGCTGGCCGTCGTCGCCAGCGAGAGTCCAGCGCTCGGTGTCTCCGAGTTGCACCTCAAAGTCGATCCGGCGCATGTCGAACTGGACGCCATTGATTGTCCAGCGCGGGCCGAGCTGCCAGAAGTAGGGCTCATCGTCCATGTCGAAGCTCCGTTCCACCGCGACCTTCGATTCGGATATTCGCTCTATGGCGGCGAGCTTGTCCGGAAGCAGACCGGCGCCTGACGCTGTTCCGTTCGGGCGCAGCTCCAGCACGCGGCCCAACCTGCTATCGACCAAAGCGGCTGATTCCATGCCGACATTGACGATGATCTCGGCCCGGTCCCCGGGTGCGAGCACGAGCTGCTCGATTGCGACAGGGCCGGCCAGATAGCCGCCGTCGGAGGCGATCTTGGTCATGCCGGCCCCCTCGACGCTGAGGCGGTAGATTCGGGCTTGGCTGCCGTTCAGCAGCCGCAGCCGGACTAACCCTTCAGGCACGTCGACGAACGGATTGATCGTGCCGTTCACGGTCAGCGTGGAATAGAGCTTGCCGTTCCCGCCGTCGTCTATGGCGAAGTCGAGCTGGCCGTCCCCGGTGAACTCCCTGTCCTGGATGATGACCGGAATGTCGTCAACGCCGTAGGTTGCCGGAAGCGTTGCGGCGTCAGGGTTGTCGTCTTCGATGATAATCAGACCTGCTGCGCCGCGGTAGACATGCTCGGCTGTGGACCCATGGACATGGGGGTGATACCAGAGGGTGGCTGCCGGCTGGATCACGTCGAAGTCAGCTATCCAGGTTGTGCCGGGTTGGATAAGGCTGTGGGGTCCACCGTCGTCCTCAGCCGGGACGTCGGCGCCATGCCAGTGCGTGGTTGTGGCCTCATCCAACTCGTTCGTGACGCTGATAACCACCGAGTCTCCGGTTCTGAGACGAAGCGTGGGGCCGAGCACAGACATGCCGTTGTAGGAGTAGGTGTCCGTCAGGGCCGTCTGCCGGTAGTCGTGGCGTGATTCTCCGATTTTGAGGTCATAGTGCGCAACGCCTTCCCCGTCAAACGCCGGCTCGAGCAACGCCGGGATCGAAAGCGGCGCAGCCACTGATGTATCCAACGCTGCCTCCTTGATTGTGTCACAGGCTGCCAGCGAGGCGATCGCCAGGATGGCCTGGAAAAGGAGGCCTGCGTTTATCAGAAGACGGCGGGCGCTGCCGGCTGATGACTCGCCGGCCGCGTGCCGCCGGCCGGTTCTCCTTACACCGTTCAGGGGGACAGGTTCTGTTCGCCTTGCCTGGTAAGACCTGTTGTCCAAAGCTCTCTCCTCAGCGATTGATACGGCGCATAGCCCGCAGGGGGCCCGCCGCGGCAGTTTCGTTTATCCATTGAATCAAGAACGACGCGCTTGCAGCCACAGCATCGACGCGGCCGCTGCCCCGGATCAGATCGTCTCACCATTTCTCAACCTGATTGAGATGCAGTTGCCCTGCGTAGGCGGGCGCGTGTCCGACGAACGCCGGCGCCTAGTCCCCCCGCCCGATTCCCAGCACCGTTCGCCCCTTCGACGCCTCGTGGATGCTCGCAATCGCCCCCGCAGTCACCGCCGGGCGGCGGGTCACCGGGTTCGTCACATCCGTGCTCAGCTGGATCCGCTCCGTAGCAGAAGCAGACAGCGCCAAAGAAACGCAGATGTCCCCGCACAGGTTCTGATTATCAAGAATCCCGATGCCAGCCCGCGTTCTCCGCCCTCCTGGCGTATTCCGCTGCTTTTGGCGTACGGGGACGGACGGCCGTAACGGGTTCCACCTGGCTATTTGCGACGCTCTGCAATGCTACTTTCCCCTGGCCACATTATATTTTCGACTTCCGGCGAATCTGCCTGGATGAAACATACACCGGCAGCCTACTATATCCGTCACCAGTTAAACGTGCAATATGGTGAGCCCCAACATTTGGACCGCGAAGCGGGAAAGACAGGCTGCATTCAGACGGAATTACAGGAGACTCCGGGTACGTCTTCCGGCAGACGGGGCTTGCCTGGTGGATTGCGCGCCGCTGCGGATCAAAGAGCGGATCCGGGTGAGCAACCTAGCCACCCGCTTTTGAGGCGCGGGGTAAACCTGTTTGCACCGTCCGGCACTTTACTCATCTTCGTCAGGAGCACTCGCAAAGACGACAGTAGAACTGACATAAAACCGGTACAAGATAGCCGCTTATGCCACTGAAATGGCATAAGAAATCTGCTAAACTGTTCAGTGGATGTAGATCCCTTGTGAAGCCACGAACGTGCGGAACGACTCGCAACCGGAACAAGGAAGTTCCTCCTGCCTTCCCGCAAAACAGGAGCTCCTGGTCTCGCTAGGGATCTGCATCCAGCTATATTTTCCAAACTCCTTCGCCCTCAAGCCGGCCCTGCAGACGGACGGATGATTGCCCGCATTCAGCCGTTGCCGTTTGATGGCATCCTCGCCGCGAACAGCCTGCCCCGGCATTTCGAGTTCTCGCGGACGCGGACGGCGCAGGCGGCCGCGGGCATGATCGAACTGCATTGGACGGACGCGCCGGGCGCGGCGCGTTGCGAACTGTGGAGATGGCGCGCCGCTGCCATTATGGCGACGACACGGCGGTATCCGGAGGGCTGGCAGGCGTTGCCGGGACGGGAATCAAGCGTGGACGCCGCCCGGTTCACCCCAAATGCGTCAATCCGGCGCATTTCACAGGGGGCATACCATGACAAAATTGATTAATGTCGCAATTTTCCTGATCGGCCTGCTTGCGGCCGTCTACACGTGGCCCGTGTCTAAAGCGCTGACCTTCGTTGTGGTCGGCAGCCTGTACGGGTTCCTGGTGTGGCGTATCTTCAGCAATGCAAAACGGCAGAAGAATACCCGCCAGTGAGGCCGGCGGGCCATGTAGAGCGACGGTTTCACCGGTCCGGACCGGACAGCGCGCTGTCCAGCACAGCCATGCAGGGCTGCAAAGATGCGGCTGCACACCGGGCTGACCGCCTGTCTCGACTGCTGCAACCATGGGAGGCCGCGTCAAGGTTCCGACGATGGCACGGCGGCGGAAGAGGGTTTCGCGCCTTGATGGCGGCATGAGTCACATCTCTGACCGCACCCTGTTTTGTGGGCCGCGCAACCGCCTGAAGACCAGCGCGTTTGCCTTATCCGGCTTGCGCCGGGAGAACAGGATCGGAATAGACGGAGTTGGGGCACACAAGGGTTGTCTGGGCGGGGTTTTTAGTGGAAGGAGCGAAGGGAGACCGGTGTATTCGCGTCATTATTATGTCAATATGTCCTTTTCTATGCCAGTATCATGGCATAGGGAAACATTGCCTGCGCGGGCGGCGTCATCAATTTAATCCCGCAAACCGGTTCATTTGTGCAGGCGGGGAAGAAAAGGAGACATTACCATGACAAGGTTGCGCTTATTCGCCGCTCTCGCAGTACTTATCGCCGCGTTTGCGGTTCCGGCTTCGGTGTTTGCTCATCCGTCCAGCGAGGGTGAGGGTTATTGCAAGTTCCCGGACGGCACCCTTACACCCGGCCATTGCAGCGCTGCGGATCACGCCAGGGGCGGCCACGATACGCATATTCCTTCGATACCCACCGGCACTCCTCCGGGCGGCAATCCCCCGGGCGGCAATCCCCCGGGTGGCAATCCTCCGGGCGGCAATCCTCCGGGCGGCAATCCTCCGGGCGGCAACCCTCCTTCGGGCGGCAATCCTCCTTCGGGCGGCAATCCTCCGGGCGGTGGTGGCGGCGGCGGTTCCGATTCGACGCCGGTTTACACGGGGATCGACTGCCACGTGACACACGCGGCCAGGCCCGCCCAGATTTGCTCTGTCGAAGGCGGTCTGCAGTACTGGTTCATCGGCGCGGACGGCAGCGCGCAGCCGGGTCCCTTCCTGCCCGATTCGCCCAGGATTGAGCGCTATGAGGGCACCAACCCCATGACCGGCAAGGCGGTTGTGATCGACTATATTGTCGAAGGGGACAAAACGCTGCTGCGGGTGAGCACGTACTATCCCGACAACGAGTATGACACGAACAAGCCTTATATCTTTACGCTTGATCCGGGCCACACGGTGAGATATATCAGCTGGTAGGGAAGTAGAGGCGAAGTGAGAGTGCGGTCTGTTCTTGTACAGGGGCAGGCCGCATCTTTTTTGGTGGAATTCTTGCCGGCGCCCCCGGTGACTTCGTGCAGGTTCGCCAGGGGGACGTGATGAGATCTATCAAGACGCACCGAGTGGGACCGGCAGGCGTTGTCGGGTATGTCCTGGCTATCGGATTCCTTCTGTATGCGGACAGAACCTGGGGATGGGATCCTGAACTGTTTCCAGCCGTGTTCATGGTCGATACAGGGTTGATCGTCCCCGGTGATGAATTGGACCGACGCTACGACACTCGAAGCTGGTTCTTCAAACTGACTGGGACTCGTTGCCGTTTGCTTGAACCGGGACATCCACGGCAAAACCTGTTCTATCCACAAAGGGGCACGAAGCAGGTCTAACTGCTTTTTGTCCACGGAGGGTCACGGAGGACACCTGTTTTGATCCGCGAAGAGGCGCGAAGAGCATCTTTCCGGTCCGCGGACGGTCAGGGTCTGTCGCGTAAGGTAGCTGAGGGCTTGCATCTATCAGCTCTTAAGAGGCTTTGGCCAATTGTCAACGGGACCTGATAGCTTGTCTGTTCGTTACAGTGTTCATATACACATATATCAATATGGGAATAGATACATCAAACGTATGCGGGGCATGCTTGGCTTGGCACGCTCATCTCTTCGTGTAGCCATCCCAAAACAAAATTATAGACCTTTTCGACTTTACGCTTTCAATCATTAGAAGCCAGAAAAAGGCTCGCATCATGACTACCAAGACTCGAAATATCGTAATCATCGTTGCCCTTCTGCTCGTCATTTTTTCCTTCTTCCTCAGTACCCCTCTCCGTGCAGTGGATGGGGGACAAGGGTCTCCGTCCAGTTCGCTGCCGGCGCGGTTGAGCAGTTTGGACGTTGCGGGCGGCTGGAAGCTGTCCGGGAAGGGTCAGGACCAAGGCCTGGGGCGGGCGCCTTTCGGGTGCGAGTCGACGTGACAGAGTGGGAACAGCGTTTGGGGGATGGCGCGATCGCGGAGGTTACCGCGCTGGTAATCACTGGCGAATTGGAACGGGTCTTGCCGGCCAAAACTGTGTGTGCCGCGGAGCGTTAACCCAACGTCAGCGCAGCCTTTTCACCTGTGGAAGCAGTTATCGAAGGAATGTCAAGATGCGTAGCGCCAACCAGGCCAAGCGCGTCCAGGCCAGCCTCCTGTGCGTCTGCGGGCGTTAACTCGAAATGATCCTCCCAGATCAGCACACCGGGAACGGGAGGCGGCCTGGTTTCGGGTACGAAAAGGTGACCCAGAAGTTTTTCAGAAAAGTCCTTGCCTCCAAATCGGGCCAGGGATCGTTGAGGTTTGCCTGAACCGGGATATCCACGGCAAGAGCTGTTTTGTCCGCGAGGGGGCGGAACGGCAGTTTTTAGTCATCAGTTTTTAGTGAACTGCCAAGTACGCGAAGAACATCTTTCTGGTCCGCGGGCGGTTGGGGAGGTCACTTTTTCTGTCGCGTAAGGTAGCTTGACAGAGGACGGGCGCTTGTCGTCGTATTTCATCACGGGGATGTTGCGGAGGCGCCGACGTTCAGGAGGAAAAATGTTGCGCGATGTGGGTGGGGAATCAGGTGGATGGCGGCTTTTCCATGCGGTAGCCGACGCGCGGCTCGGTGAAGATGTATTTGGATTCGTAAGCGTCGTCACCCAGTTTCTGGCGCAGTCTTTTGACGACGGTGCGGACCAATCCCGCGTCGCCGGAGTGGCCCTGGTCCCAGACCCGTTGCAGCAGCTGGCCGTGCGTTATCACCCGACCGGCATTGGTGGACAGCTCGAAGAGCAGGGAATACTCGGTCGCGGTGAGCACGACCGGTTGTCCGGCCACGGCCACGCGGCGTTCCATATAGTTGATCACCAGATCGTCCAGAAGATAGTTTTCGGGCTGCCCGAGGTAGCCGATTCCGGAGCGCTGGCGCAGGACCGCCCTGATGCGCGCGGCCAGCTCGGTGGGCGAGAAGGGTTTCACCACATAGTCGGCGGCCCCCATGTCGAAGGCCTTGGCGATGACGTTCTCCTGGCCGTAGGCGGACAGGAAGATGACGGGCAGGGCGGTTTTTTCGAGGATATACCTCATCAGATCGATCCCGTTGACTCCCGGCAGCATCATATCCAGCAGGACGAGATGGGGCCCCTCCCTGGCAATCAGACGGTCGACGTCGTCCGGTTCTCCAGTCACTATCGGGTCATAGCCTGACTTGGAGAGGGTGTCTCTGATATATCTGAGCGCGTGGGGATCGTCGTCGACGACGAGGATGCGCGTGCGCTCCTGTGTCCCGTTGCCGGGGTCGGCGGCGAACGGCGCGGGTTCGCCGGCGGCTGCGGTCTCTTTTTGCTCGGCTATCGGAACTGTAAAGATAAAGCGGGCGCCCTGGCCGGGCCCGTCACTTTCGGCCCAGATGCGGCCGCCGTGCGCCTCGACGATGCCTTTGCAGATTGCGAGGCCGAGCCCCGACCCGGCGCCGTCTCCCTGCCGGTCTTCGCCGTCGATGCGGGAGAACTTTCTGAACAGGAGCGGCAGCCGTTCGGCCGGTATGCCTCTGCCCTCGTCGGCGACCGAGACGACAACCTGAAACTGTTTCAGCACGGCGCGCACGGTGATGGTGGACAGCTCGTTGGAGTACCTGGCCGCATTGGAGAGCAGGTTGCTGAGGACCTGGACGATGCGGCGTCTGTCGGTCATGACCTGGGGCAGTTCCGGGGAGACGTCGATGTGGATTCTGTGCGTGCGGCCTGCGCTCATGAACATAGTGCGGGCCTCTTCCACCAGGGTGGCGGTATCGGACGGCTCCGGGTTGACGGAAAGCGTGCCGGTCTCGATGCGAGCCACGTCGAGCAGGTCGCGTATGAGGCTGCGCATGCGCTCGGCCTGGTCGGAGATGATGCGGTGGAACTGGCGCATTTCGGCCGGGTCGAGGGAGGATGCTTCGTCGAGGAGGGTGTTTGCGGAGCCTTTGATTGAGGTCAGCGGGGTCTGCAGCTCGTGGCTCACCATGCCCATGAATTCGGCGCGCAGCCGTTCCAGGTCCTCGAGCGGCGTCATATCCTGCATTGTCACGACAACCGTTTCGAGCACGCCCTCCTGTGAGTGGATGGGGGTGGCGTTGATCAGCGTTTTGACGCTGCGGCCGTCGGGGACCTCCATGACGATCTCTTCGAGGCGTACGGTCTCGCCGGTGCTGAGCGCCTGGGCCAGGGGGAACTCGTCGAGGGCGATCTCGCGTCCGTCGGCGCGGCGGTAGGTTATGATCCCGAGGAGGTCCTCCAGAGGGCGGTCGGGCATCTGCAGGCTGCTGACGATCCGTTGGGCCTCTCGATTGATGGAGACCGGTATCCCTGCTTCTGCGTCGAATACGACGACACCGACAGGCGAGGTGTTGATCAGGGTTTCGAGGTCGTTGCGGGCGCGCTGCTCGTCGCGGTAGCGGCGGGCGTTGGCGATGACGAGTGCGGCCTGGCATGCAAACATGACCAGTATTTCTTCATCTTCGGAAGTGAACTCCTGATCGGGCCCTAACTCGGCCAGAAAGATGTTGCCGACGCGTTTTCCTCCGTGGTGGATAGGCGCGGCCAGGAAGGAGACCGGAACAGTCGCGCCCCCGGGCAGGGGCGGTTCGGGAAGATTGAAGGCCCTGATGTGGCCGATCAGGTCGGGCAGGCGGAGCGGTTCCGGGATGTTGCCGAGGTGTTCGAAGAGTTTCAAGGCATCGGGCAGGTCCCACAGGCCTTGGGCTTCCTGGGAGGTCATGCCGGAGGAGAGGAAGTCGTCGGCCTGGCCCGTTTCGTCGAGGAGGGTGAGTACGCCGTAGCGGGCGCCGGTGAGAGAGCGGGCGGAGTCGAGGACGCTTTGCAGAACGGCATCGAATTCGAGGCTCTCGTTGATGCGCAGGCTGGCCCTGCTCAAGCGGGAAAGGCGGTCCCGCAGCGCTTTATTCTCTTGTATGAGTTCGTCGGCGGGCTTCATCGTTGTCTCCTTACCTGGTAAGACGGTGCGCTGCAGGAGTCAGACGCTGGATCCGGGTCCTGATTTGGGCCGTGTATGGCTATTCTACCATGCGGAGGAAAACTGACACAATATTGCTACAAAAAAGGGCGCGATTAACATACCGGTGACATTTAGATGTTGTATACTATAGACTTTGCGGTCTGTGAATGGAGACGGACGCGCTTGTGGATTATGTTTTCGGCAGCGTCATCGACAACGTTAGCGTCATCAGGGCGGACCGGCCCGGAACAGGGGAGGGGTTGTGTCGTGGTCGAAGGGGCCGATGCGGCTTGCTACTGATGCAGTGGGGAAGGTCATGAGTGAACGCAGATTGAAGTTTCCGCCCAAGTTGAGGCGGCGCATGTACACCGACAGACAGAAGGCGGAAGCCTTACAGCTTTTGAGTGAGATCAACAATAACCGGCGGGTGTCGGAGAGGACGGGCGTGCCTCGCAGCACTTTGAACCAGTGGCGGATCAGGTACCAGGCCGATGAAAAGTTCGCGCGGCGAATCGATCTGTTTCTGGCTGGGGGTTAGGGTCTGCCATCTCCATTTCTTAATTGCGAGCCATTGGAGGAGGCGCGGTCCGATGTGGTTGGCAGTTAGCGGTCTGCGAGTGAATATCCGGCGGGTTGTGCGACCGGCCCCGTCACCGGTTGCGTGAGGGAATGCGCGCATTGCCGGTAGAGGAGACGAGATGTTGGGCGTTCCGGCGGGATACCTGCCGTGGAACGGCGGGCAGGCGGGTACAGGAAGAATCAGACTGATATCAGGTTTGCAGCGTCAGCGACGGAGAACTCAGTTGGAATTCAGGAAACCTTGTCCCTGCCCGATCACGAGATCTGAAAACAGCCAGCGGTGTTTTTCTCGAAATGGTGTCCTGCCTGGCCCTGCTGGAGACCCGGGAGCAGAACACTTTGACTCAGTGAAGGATGCCGTCGTGAACGACCTATCCAAATGAATTTCAGAATTATTTGCCGCAACTGTAAGGGCGCGGCTCAATTTGATGAAATCGACGGATTTTACGCGCGTGTCTGGTGCTCCGGTTGTGGGGTCGATGTTCGAGGAAAGCGTGCCGACCGAATGATGCGGTATGAGATTTTTTGTCGTGTGCGAAGTCCAGTCATGGACCATGCCCACCCTTATCTGGAACTCATCCCGCCGGCCTGGGAATTTTATCTGTCCAAACTGCCAGACTAGCCGACTGCCCGGGGATCGTTGACGTCTGTAAGAATAGCGAATTGAGGGAGTAAAGTGCGGCTACTCTGCAAAGGGCAGCGCAGTCTTGCGAAGCAGATCCGATACGCCTTTGGTGTTCTTCGCGACACCATTCACCACACAAAAACCTAACGCAACAGGGACACACCACCCGTGAAGCGCATCAACCTCTACACCCTGATCATCGTCACAGTTTTACTCTTCCTTTTCTGTCTCGCCGCCGTCAACGCCAACGCGCAGGAAGCCGACAGCGACGAGAGTCTCATCACTCGCCTGGGCGAACTCATCTACATGGCCCAGTTCGACGCCTTGCCTACCGAGTACGGCGTGCATTCCGTCCAGGGCGACCCCGAGAGCGGCGAAATTCTGATCTTCTACGAGACCCGCGGTGAAAGGCCGCTGTATGTGATCGAACGCTGGCACGGCTGCGAGTTCCGCGGCAGCAGCGACTGGATGGCGGCCGAGGGATAAGGCATATGTCAAAAAGCGACGCCAGGCCCACTGCGGCCACCACCGAGGAGAGATATATTGCACGTTTTCCGACTGCAGGCAGTTGATAACAGACCAGACACATACCTTCGCAAGGAGTACACAAGGATATCAGAGAGATGAGAGAACGAGACCGCTATCACAGACACAGTTGGGAGGTTTTACGAACGGACCGTCAAGAATCGGGCGGCTATACCGAGGTTGCATACTGCAGCAGGTGCAACGCCAGGCGGGAAGTGCTTTATCCGTCCGGCGTTATCACCAGTTCGGACCCGATGCCCGTATCCGAGTACTGTCCCGTGCATACGGGGAGAGAGGGAAAGTCTCACCATGAAACGCGCTCTGATTCTTATCGCATTGCTGGTTCTCGTCTCGCCCAGCCTGTCATTCGCTCAGGGCGAGGTTACGATTGAGGGCCTGAACGACAAAGTGCACGCTTTGGCCGCTGATCTGATTATTCTCGCCAAGGAGCTTCGGAGGCTGGATAATCGGATAACGGCCCTGGAGGCAGATCAGATCATACCGGCCGGCGAGTTCTGTGTTGTGTCGGCGAACACAGGGAGGGACGGTCCGGCCGGTTTCCAGTTGCGTCCGGAAACGATCGACAGGTATCTGAACAGTTTCGGGGAGCTGCCCGAAGGGATAAGCCTGCAGGACTCAAGGATTTTTCCCAAGAGCGGGATTTTGGAGATGCGCTACGTTGCGCTGGATTCGACATATGACATTGAGATAGTCGAGAGATGGCATAACTGCGAATTCAAGGGCGTAGAGTTGAATGAGATGGCGACACCATAGGTGAGAAAGCTCAATTTGACCCGCAAGGGGCGAAGAAGGGTCTACAGCGACGCCCGCATCGCCCAGGCCTTACTCTTCCTGGACAGGAGCGATAAGGGGGTGGCGCTTGTTGCCGAGGAGCTGGATATTCCGCGCGGCACGATTGCACAATGGAAGAAGCGCTACCTGGACGAGGATGAGTTCGCGGAACGGATAGACAAGCTTATTGACACCGAGGAGGACGGGGATTAGGGAGGGGCGTTGCACACAATATTCAGAGCAGCGGCGTTTTGAACCCAGGCAGCGCCTGTGGACCGCCCAGCCACCGCACATCGAATTGGGGCGAAGGTTCGATCATGGTGTTGGCGTCGTGCATCCGGAAGGGGATTCGCCAGCCCGGGGCGGTGTGCATCGCCGCCGCTGTCCTGCTCCCCTTCATTACATGACATTATGCGCGAGCTTGCGAGGCATCCGGAGGGGCGCGCTCGACAGCGCGCCGGCGGAGATGGGGGGAATCCCGTGAGGAGATTGAAGTTGGAGGCAGGTTGAAGTCGTCCACCAGGATGGTCGTATGCGTGAGCAAGAGTTATTGAAGCAGCGTTCCGACTGTCAACGGTTTTTACCGAAAGAGAGCGATGTCTGAAGTTGAGGAGCCAGAGAAAAAAGAGGGCAGGGGGAACGTGGTTCTGTGGTGGCTGGCCATTGTTCTCGCAGTCCCCATAATATATTTCGCTCTTGGCGCAGTTTTTTCAGTCAATCTTGATAACTCTACGGCTTCGGAGCGACCGGCCCACACACCGGCCGCAACCATTACATCCACGCCGGAAGAGTCGACAGCGTCTGCCACGGCTGTTCAGAGCGACGCACAGGAGCAGGAGAAGCTGTCCGAAACTCCGGTTCCTTCGACGCCCGTGCCGGTTACATCCCTATCACCCTCACCGGTACCCGCAACAGCGACGCCAAGCCCGATGGTGACGACGACTGTACCTATTCCCCTCAGCCAAGTTGACAGAGCAGCGATCTGGATAGGTCTGGTTGATCACGAATACGGGTTTCTAGACGCATTTGCCCAGGTGGATTTCAAGGTAGATGCGTTTGATTTGGATGTTTTCGTTCATGGCGAGGCGTATTGCAACGACCGGGTTCTGGATGACGACGAGCCCCCAACAAAGCTCAGCTGTGGGATATTGGAATACACGCATTCAACTGTCAGTGATGTGCGTGTGAGAGTGAGTGAAGGTTTGCGATCAGAAGGCGACATGTACCGGTGTGAACGGAACAAGGCCTCGACTGATTCCCGTTCTGTCTTTGCGTGCGAAAGAGTGGGGCCGTAACACAATCCACGTCAAAGGGAGACGACGAGTCTGACCTGCCCCTCAAAAACTGGTCTAGGTAACCTGAATTCGGACGGCTCTGTGTGCGATTTTGCGC